>NZ_JBMDKA010000016.1:0-145093 GCF_057809475.1 Flavobacterium sp. FG19
CCAAATTTACATTTTATAGATATTTGTAAATTGACTTGGCAAACATAGGAGAAGCGAAATATTTATAGAAATCGTATTATTATCGATAGTAAAGCTCCAGTGGAGCGACATTTCTTTTACAATGACTATATGTTTCGCTCCGCTGGAGCTCTTTTGACCAGGGAAATTGAATTTCTATAAATCTTAAGCTCCGCTGGAACTTGATAAAACGAACTTTTTCGGACAGTCTCTTTGGTACTAAGCCAAAAGTTTTTATGAAAATGATTGCCCTAGCCCCGATGGTCCCGAAGCTTCGGGAGGAATCCTTTTGCTTTTTTCTTTAAAAAGCAAAAGATTGAAACGAATAGCGGGATTAGCTCCTAAAAAAACAGGCATAAAAAAACTCGTTTCAAGTGTGATGAAACGAGTTTTTTATAACAAATCGATAAATGATTATCTTCTTTTATCTTTAATCTTAGCTTTTTTACCAGTAAGTTGTCTGAAGTAGAAAATTCTAGCTCTTCTAACTGCACCTTTTTTGTTCACTTCGATTTTTTGTAAAGCTGGTAAGTTTACCGGGAAGATACGCTCTACTCCAATAGCTCCAGACATTTTACGAATCGTGAAAGTTTCTGTTGTTCCAGAACCTCTTCTTTGGATAACAACTCCTTTGAAGAACTGAGTTCTTGTTTTTTCACCCTCTTTAATTTCGTAGAAAACAGTGATGGTGTCTCCAGCTCCGAAATCAGGGAAATCTTTTTTAGCAACGAATTCGTTTTGAACGAACTTTAATAAATCTGCCATGATAATTTTTATGATTTATAGTTTACTCAGAACAACATTCACGTATCTCGCCAGAGGTTGGTCTAATTCGGGTGCAAATTTAGTTAAAAATTTCAATAAACAAAATCCAAATTTAAATTTTTTAAACTGTTGATAAATTGGGTGTTAGTGGGCAGTCTCAGTGTTCAGTCTCAGTAGTCAGACTCAGTATTTAGTGACAGTGTTCAGACTTATTGTTCTGAAAACTGCGACTGCGACTGAAAACTATTTATCATCAAGCAGGTCCGGGCGTCTGTTTTTAGTATGTTCGTACGCCATATCTTCACGCCATTTTTCAATTTTGGCAAAATGTCCGCTGGTTAAAACCTCAGGAACTTTCCATCCTTTATAATCGGCAGGTCTTGTGTAGATAGGTCCGGAAAGTAAGTTGTCCTGAAAACTATCTGTTAAGGCTGAGGTTTCATCACTTAAAACCCCCGGAATTAAACGAATTAAAGCATCAGATAAAACCAAAGCGCCTAATTCTCCTCCCGAAAGGACATAGTCGCCTATAGAAATTTCTTTAGTGATAAAATGATCCCTTACACGCTGATCAACTCCTTTATAATGTCCGCATAAAATGATTATGTTTTCATACATCGACATTTTGTTGGCCATTTTCTGGTTTAAAGTTTCACCATCAGGAGACATATAAATGATTTCGTCGTATTCGCGCTGACTCTTTAAGTGTGTTATACAATCGTCAATAGGCTGGACCATCATTACCATTCCGGCACCTCCGCCAAACTGATAATCATCTACACTCTTTTGTTTGTTGGTCGTATAATCACGTAAATTATGGAAATGTACTTCCACTAAGCCTTTGTCAATAGCACGTTTCATAATAGAAGCTTCAAACGGGCTTCTTAATAATTCGGGCAAAATCGTTATAATGTCAATTCGCATTTTTTCTTCACTAGTTTGCGGCAAAGATACAAAGTAAAAAATGAAGAATATCATGTATAGTACCTATGAGATAAAAAAGTAAAGAGTGATCATACTGTATTATCTGTATTTTATTCCTGAGAGAATATTTTACGGATCCTAATTTTAAATTACTACTCTTCAAAATGTAATTCTTTCTTTTTTATATATTTGAATTGATCAATAAAATAGCACCTGATTTTATGATCAAAATAATGTTGTGAATTTTAAAGGCCTATGAAAAAAATAATCATCCTTCTGTTGATCGTATTTTGTTCCTGTAACAAAACCAAAGAAAACCCGGTAAAAGCTCAAATTGAAGCGCCTTATTTCAGGGACATCAAACGGAATGATGTTAAATTAGGTAAACCTGCGTATGGGGACTGGCGGTTTTCTCATAAAGAAAACGGACAGACTTTTGAACAGTATGATGCTTCTAAGCATATTGTTCCGGCAGCAGATGCCAACATTATTTACATTAGGCCGATAGGTAATTTTAATGTTTTACAGAAAAAGCAGATTGAACTGACGAAGGAGTATCTGCAATTGTTTTTTCAGCTGAAAACAGAGACTTTAGAACCAATTTCGAATGATATAGTACCCAAAACGGCAAGAAGAATGTTTTATGAAGGTCATGAACAGTTATTAGCAGGTTACCTTTTAGATAGTGTTTTAAAAAAGGAAAAACCATTGAACAGGATTGCTTTAATGGGACTTTCTGAAATGGATTTATATCCTAAACCGGAATGGAATTTTGTTTTTGGACTGGCTTCCTACAGAGAAAAAGTAGGAGTAAGTTCGATGTACAGGTTTCAGGAAGAGGGACTGACCGCAGAGAATTTTAATTTGTGTTTAACGAGATTGCTCAAAACAAGCTCTCATGAGATTGGGCATATGTTTGGGATGCAGCATTGTATTAATGCAGATTGTGTGATGAACGGAACCAACAGCCTGTCTGAAACCGACAGAAGCACCATACGTTTGTGTTCGGTATGCCAGAGAAAACTAAATTCCTGTATTAAATACGATAATGAAAAGAGATTAACGGAACTGGAAGCATTTTTTAAAAGAAATAACCTGATGGAGGAATCTGATTTAATGAAACGGGATCTTTCGGCTATTTAGAAAGAAAGGGAGTACTCAGTGTTTTGACCAATATAGTTTGTCTTCATCTTTATAATCTGATGAAAAAACGGCTGTAATTATTTTGTATTAACATTTAAAACGATAAAGAATGAAAAAGTTAACAATTGCAGCAGCATTGATTTTTTTGCTGACTGCGTGTAATAACCAAAATCAATCAGTAAAAATGGATACAGAAAAAAATGAAAAACTGGTAAAACAATACTTTGAGTATTTTAACAGCCACAACTGGAAAAAAATGGCTGAAATGTATACAGAAACAGCAGATTTTAAAGATCCTTCCCTGGGGCTGGGAATTGTAAAACAATCACGTGAGCAGATTGAAGCTAAATACAAAGAGCTGAATACTGTTTTTCCTGATGTGCACGATGAAATCATTCAGATTTACCCTTCTGGCGAAAAACATATTATAGTAGAGTTTGTTTCTACGGGAACAGCTCCGGATAATTCAAAGTTTAACTTACCTATCTGCACTATTTTTACTATTGAGAACGGATTAATAACTAAAGATTTTACTTATTTTGATAACTTTGAAGAAGAAGAAAATCAAAATAAATAATCCGTGTCAGCGTCAGTTCGAAAAATTTTAGCCATAACGGGCAGTACCAGAAAGAATTCCAGTAATTTTAAAATTTTAAAGTATATTTCAGAACATATAAAACCGGATTTTGAAGTGGAGATATTCGAAGATTTAGAAAATATCCCGCATTTTAATCCGGATCTGGATACCGAAACCCCGCCTGAAGCTGTCGTTAGTTTCAGAAATAAAACAGCAGCGGCAGACGGGGTAATTATCTGTACACCCGAATATGTTTTCAGTCTGCCGGGCAGTTTAAAAAATGCTCTGGAATGGTGTGTTTCGACGACTATTTTTTCGAATAAAGAAACAGGCCTGATTACCGCTTCGGCTTCCGGAGAAATGGGACACGAACAGCTTTTACTGATTATGAAAACACTTGAAGCGCAATTGAACGAAAACACACAGCTGCTGATTCAGGGTATTCGGGGAAAAGTAGATGTTGACGGAAAAATTGCAAATGAAGAAACCGTATTGGAACTTCAAAATTTTATCAGGAGTTTTGAAAACCGGTTTTTAGAGTAGATTTACATTTTAAAATTCAGGTCTTAAAATGGTTACACGAAGAAATTTTATTATGAATACAAGTCTGGCCGCAGCTGCAGTCATGGCTTTACCCTCATTAGCCTTTTCTATGAAGAAAAAAGAAACAGGATTGCAATTGTATACTTTACGGGAAGAACTTCCAAAAAATGTAAAGCAGACTTTGGAGAAAGTCGCCGCTTCAGGTTATACTAATGTCGAAACATACGGATTCTCTATCAAAGATCAGTTCTGGGGTTTGTCTCCCGCAGAACTGAAAAAGATTTTAGACGAAAACCATCTGAAAGCCGTAAGCGGTCATTATAATTTAGGAAGTTATTTATATGACGGAAATACGACAGAATTAACTGCTGCCATTGAAGCGGCCAAGATTTTAAAAAGTGAATTTTTAACGGTTCCCTGGGTTGATGAGCCTTTCAGGAAAAGTGCAGACGATTATAAGATTATAGCAAAGCGTTTGAACCAGGCGGCAGAAATGTGTGCTTCGGCAGGTTTAAAACTGGCTTATCATAATCATGATTTTGAATTTCATCAATATGAAGGACTTACGGGTTATGAGATTCTTTTAAAAGAAACAAATAAAGACCTTGTGTATTTTGAGCTGGATTTGTACTGGGTTGTTTTTTCAGGAAACGATCCGCTGAAACTGTTCAGAGAAAATCCGGGACGTTTTAAATTGTGGCATGTTAAAGATATGGACAGAGCTAATAAAGCACTCAATACTGAAGTGGGATCCGGATTAATAGATTTTAAACCGTATTTTAAAGAAGCAGAACAGGCAGGACTGGTTCATTTTTTTGTCGAACAGGAAAATAACTTCGCCGTAAATTCTTTTGAATCAATTAAGACAAGCTGTGATTTTATTGTAAAACAGCTGCTCTGAAAAGTTTAATTTTGTAAAAAAATAATAATAAAAATTATGCAGAATATCGGGACAAGCAAAGAGTTTATAAAAGGTGATGATATCGAATGGGAATTAGTGGGCGAAGGAATCAAACGCAAAATCCTGGCTTTTGATGAGCGGGTTATGCTGGTAAATGTTCATTTCGAAACAGGCGGAATTGGGGTTTTACATGAACATTATCATTCGCAGGTAACGTATATTGCCAGCGGAAAATTTGATGTTACTATAAATGGAGTTACTGAAACTTTAAAAGAAGGGGATAGTTTTTATATCCCGCCTCATGCTGTTCATGGTGTGGTATGTCTCGAAAGCGGTATGCTGACAGATGTTTTTAGTCCTGCAAGAGAAGATTTTTTGAATTATTAAAAGGTTCAAAAAATAACTATATAAGTGATTATAAGAAGATTTAAGTTTTGCTGATAGAATCTTCAGAACGTTTATCAGTCATCAGTATTGTTTAGTCTAAATCGGTAGTAAATGAACTGATATCACTTAAAGGGCTTACAAAAAACTTGAAAATTTATATATTTTTTAAAGTTTGGATAAAGATTAGAGTGGTATTTTTGCACCATGAATTTATCTAAAACAAATGTCTTGTTCATGGCAGCCTGCACTGGTCTTATAGTTGCAAATCTGTACTACTGCCAGCCCTTAATTGTATTAATAGCCAGCGAATTTAAAATTCCCGAAGCCAGCGCCGGAACGATAACATATCTGACTCAGGCGGGATATGCGATTGGCTTGTTTTTTATGGTGCCCCTGGGCGATAAAATAGAACGTAAAAAACAAATTTTAATGACCACTTTTGCTACTGTAATCGCTTTGCTTATTGCGGCTACAGCCAAAAGCTTTCTGGTTTTGCAGATTGCGTCACTTCTTATCGGGATTACTTCAATTGTACCGCAGCTTATTCTGCCGCTTGCCGCTTCATTAAGTGCACCGGAACAGCGGGGTAAAGTAGTAGGAACCATTATGAGCGGTTTACTGGTCGGAATCCTTCTTTCCAGAACCTTGAGCGGTTTTATTGGAGAAGTGTTAGGCTGGAGATCGATGTTTTTTATAGCCGCCGGAATTTGTCTTTTAATCTTTTTTGTAATTCAGAGTAAATTCCCGGTTAACAAACCTCAGTTTCAGGGAACTTACGGACAGTTAATTCAGTCCTTGTTTACTCTTATTAAAACACAGCCGGTTTTACGGGAAGCCACGGCTATCAATGTTTTTAGTTTTGCACAGTTTGGTGCTTTCTGGACGACAATGGTTTTACTGCTTTCGGGAGAACCATTTCATTTTAACAGTGCTACAATTGGTTTGTTTGGAATTGTGGGAGCTTCCGGAGCTCTGGCAGCACCATTGGTAGGGAAAATAGGCGATAAAGGGAATTCCAGAATTGCGGTAGGTTACGGCTGTTTATTGATATTGATAAGCTTTTTGGTCTTTTATTTTTCGATCGAAAGTGTGATCGGCGTGGCCATTGGAATCGTATTTATTGATATTGGTATTCAGGGCGTGCATATTTCAAACCAGACCAGAGTGTATTCACTTTTACCAGAAGCCAGAAACAGACTCAATACAGTTTTTATGTCGTTTAGCTTTTTAGGAACTGCTGCAGGATCTGCTTACGGATTATTATTATGGAAACTGGGAGGATGGCATGCGGTAACGATTGGCTGTATGGTATTGTCTTCGCTGTCATTACTGGTGTACGGTCTGACTTATAAATCATCCCGAAGAGTCGGGACTAAAAAAGAGAAAGCGCAAATTGATTAAGAAATTAATTTGTAAATTTGCGTTCAATTAAAAAATAACAACAATGGAAAACGGAATATACGCTAAATTCAACACCAGTAAAGGTGCGATTTTGGTAAAGCTTACACATGATTTAACACCTGGAACTGTAGGAAACTTTGTAGCTCTTGCAGAAGGAAATATGGAAAACAAAGTAAAACCTCAGGGACAGAAATTCTACGACGGATTAAACTTTCACAGGGTTATTGCTGATTTTATGATTCAGGGTGGATGTCCTAAAGGAACAGGAACAGGAGATCCGGGATATAAATTTGACGACGAATTTGTACCAAGTTTAAAACACGACCGTCCTGGAGTTTTATCTATGGCAAATTCAGGGCCTGGAACCAATGGTTCTCAGTTCTTTATTACACACGTTCCAACTCCGTGGTTAGACGGAAAACACAGTGTTTTTGGTCATGTTGTAGAAGGACAGGATGTTGTAGATGCTGTTGCTCAAGGTGATGCATTAGAATCTGTAGAAATTATCAGAGTAGGTGAAGAAGCTCAGAAATGGAATGCCATTGAAGCTTTTATTTCTTTAAAAGGTGCCAGAATGAAGAGAGAAGCTGCTTTAAAAGCAGAATCTGAAGCGAAAATGGAGCAGTTAGCTGCCGGTTTTGACAGAACAGAAAGCGGTTTGCGTTACAAAATGATTCAAAAAGGAGAAGGTAAAAAAGCGGAAGCCGGAAAAACAGTTTCAGTTCACTACGAAGGATCTTTAGAAAACGGAAAAGTTTTTGATTCTTCTTACCCGCGTAAAAAACCAATCGAATTTAAATTAGGAATTGGACAGGTTATTGAAGGATGGGACGAAGGTATTGCATTATTACAAGTAGGTGACAAAGCCCGTTTTGTAATCCCGTCTGATTTAGCTTACGGACCTTCTGGTGCAGGAGGGGTTATTCCACCACATGCTACTTTAATTTTTGACGTTGAATTAATGGACGTAAAATAAAAAATACAAACTAATTTAGTTTTGTTTTAAATAGCTATCCCATATGTTTCGGCATATGGGATTTTTTTATATTTACTAAAAAACAAGGCTAAATAATGAAATCAAAGATTTTAACATTCATGACCGCAGCTCTGCTTGTCGCCTGCGGTACACAAAAAACAGCAGTAGCTTCGGCTCCGGAAACAGTTGATCCTGCAAAAGACAGTAAGCCGCCTGTTACTCTGTCACTGGAGCAGGCAGAAGGTAAAACATTGTATGAAAACAACTGTGTAAAGTGTCATAAATTATACGAACCGGAAAAATTTACACAGGAAGAATGGACACCTATTTTGGTAAGAATGCAGAAAAAAGCAAAATTAGATGATGCCAACATGGCTTTAATTACAAAATATATTCATTCGCAGTTGTAAGTCCTGTATAACGAAGAGATAAAAAAAACGATTCAGTAGAACCTATTGAATCGTTTTTCTTTTTCAGTCAGATATAAAAAAACACCTTCACAGAATGAGGTGTTTAAAAAGTTAAGAATGCTGTACGGCCGTGTTGTCTACAGCTACTATTTTTAAGGTTTTAATTCCGGCCGGCAGTTCCCAGTCAACTTCGTCATTTTCTTTAAAACCAATAATGGCAACACTTAAAGGTGCCAGAATCGATATTTTAGATTGTTTTATATCTGCCGATGAAGGTAAAACAATCTGAATTTTCATTTGTTTCCCGGCTTGTACGTCTTCAATGGTTACTAAAGAATTGATTCTTACAACCGAATGATCCAGCTCGCCTTCTTTGCTGATAACGGCGCGGTCCAGTTCCTGCGAAAGCTGATTAGCTTCTTTGGTATTGGTCGAATTTTTACTCTTTAAAATTAATTCTCTTAAAAACTGATAGTCAGTTTTTGTAAATGTGGGTGTTGGTTTCATATCTGTATTGAATTTATTGTTATTAAAATTTGAATGATTTTTCTTCTTTTGTGTTTTTTTAAACGAGTTATTTCCCGGCCTGTGCTTAAAACAGGATTAGGGAATAAAAAAGTTACTTATGAAAAACAAAAAAATATCCGACCCCTTTGATTGTAAGTCAAATAAATAAAATGTTTAAGAGATGTAAATCCTCCGTCTGAAAGAAGAAAATGAAAATAGACGGAGGCCTAATTGATAAAGGCTTTACTATGCGAAATAAATACAGCAGAAAACGGCCTTTTCCTTAAAGAAAACGCCGGCACAGAAACTGTAAATATTGTTATAGTGCTCACAATGAGTAATTTTAGTTTGATTGGCAAAGATAAGCAAACTTTTTTAAAAGCTCCAAATCTTTATTTCCATTTGATGTTACAGCCAATACTCGGCTTCTGAATTTCGTTTAAGGTCCGGTTGTAAATCAGGGCATCAATAGCGTTTCTTAAATCGGTTCCGCTTAACGGAATTCCGTTTCCGGGTCTTGAATCATCCAGCTGTCCTCTGTAAAATAACCGGTTCTGATTGTCGAATAAATAAAAATCGGGTGTACAGGCAGCCTCATAAGCTTTGGCTGTTTCCTGAGTTACATCAAACAAATACGGGAAATCAATTTTATGTCGCAATGCAAATTCTGTCATCATCTCCGGTGCATCTTCGGGATATTTTACAATATCATTGCTTGAAACAGCCACTATCCCTAGTCCCTGAACACGATAATCATTGGCAATCATGACAATTTCATTAATTACATGTAGCACAAACGGACAATGATTGCACATAAAAATGACCAGAGTTCCTTTAGATCCTTTTAAATCCTCAAACGAATAGGTATTGTTTGAATTAGTATCCTTAAGATAAAATTCGGGAGCGATTGTCCCGAGTGGAACCATATTGGAAGAAGTTCGTGCCATTTTACAGAAAATTAGTTTTCAAAAATAACTTTAAAATTCTGTAAATAAAAGAGTACAGGGAAAATTATTAATTCCGGGATTTGAACAGTGTTTATAAACCGCAGATTATACTAATTAGAGGATTATTAATCCTGGTTGATCTTAATTTGAAAGCATCAGTACAATCTGCGGCTGTATTAGTTTAAGAGTTCAGGAATTCCAGCAGGTCTTCGTTTAGTTTGTCCCTTTCGGTATAAAATAAGCCATGCGGAGCGCCTTCATAAACGATATAAGTGTTATGGGCAATAGATTCGGCTGCTTTTTTGGAGGTGAGTTCGATTGGAACATTTTTATCGTCGTTTCCATGAATGATTAAGGTGGGAACTTTAATGTGATGAAGTTCTTCTCTGAAGTCGGTATTATTTAATGATTCGGCACATTGCAATGTCGCCCTTGGAGAAGCGGCAGCACATAAATTTCTGTAATATTCTAATAAAGGAATGCTTAACGGATTGTTGATAATGTTAACACCAAAGAATATTTTAATGAAATTATCCAGAAAACCAATCCTGTCTTCGTTTATTGAAGCCGCTGTAGCAAGACTTTTTTCCTTTGGTCGCCCCTGAGGGTTGTCTTCTGTTTTTAACAGAAAAGGAATGATGGAAGAAAGTAAAACGGCTTTTGAAACGCCTTTTCCTCCATATCGGCTAAAATAACGAACCACTTCGCCGCCGCCCATAGAAAAACCAACCAGTGTAACATCTTCTAATTCCAGCTGTTCGATAATTTCGCTGAGGTCATCTGTAAGCGTATCATAGTCGTATCCGTCCCAGGGCTGCGATGATTTTCCAAAACCACGACGGTCGTAGGCGATAACCCTGTAATTGTTTTTAACGAGGAATTCAAGCTGATATTCCCACATTTCGTTAGAAAGCGGCCAGCCATGAATTAAAATTACAGGTTTTCCTCTGCCGTAATCTTTCACATACAACTTTACATTTTGAGCTGTTTCAATATACTTATCCGTGTTGAACTGCTGCATATCAAAATCTAAATCTTTTAAGGAGGAACGGGAGTTTATTACACTGTTTTCCATTTTGTATATTTTTTACTAATAAGTTTCTAAAAGTGGTGTAGTAAAATTAAACGGAGTATAAAAAAACGGGTTACAGAATTAGTGCTATTCGTTACAAAATTTATAGGTTTGTAAATAAACAATTAAAAGAATGGATTTAACCTGGAATGAATTTGAAAGGACCGACATGCGGATTGGAACTATTATCGGGGTAAATGATTTTCCCGAAGCCAGAAAGCCAGCCTATCAGCTTACGATAGATTTTGGTTCTGAGATAGGTATTCGAAAATCATCGGCACAAATTACAAAACGATATCAAAAAGAAGATTTAATAAACCGTCAGATTGTTGCGGTGGTCAATTTTCCCAGAAAGCAAATTGGGAAATTTATGAGTGAATGTTTGGTTTTAGGCGCAGTAGGAGAGGAAGGAGATGTAGTTTTATTGGCTCCGGATTTTAAAATAGAAAATGGATTAAGAATTGGATAATTTGTTATAGAATAAAAGCAGGTAAAATTTTACCTGCTTTTTATTTTATAATCACCATTTATAAATTTTAATTTGAATCGCGGAAACATATTTCCCTCGACAGTGATTTCATTTAATTGACCTCTTAACTGGATATATTTCCCTTCTAATTCTGTTGCAGATTCTTTGATTCCGTTTGTAATTTGTACATACTCAAACGAAAAAATCTGAGTTCCCTGAGTATTGTTTACTCCTGTAAAAAAAGTATTAGGTTCATCATCTTTCAAATTTGTGCAATTAATGTAGCAATTGCTGTTGAATAAATGTGAAGGCATAATCATTTGTTTTGATTTAAGAAAAAGTACTTTTTTCAGAGCTTCTTTTTGGGTTAGCTTTTTTTCGTTTAAAAGACCGGCTGTTGAATAAATATACATATATCTTACAACTTCTTTCTGAATCTGCATCGAATCGACAGGTTCAGTAATGTCAAGAAGTTTTTTAGCCAAATCCTGAGATTTTTGCCAATTTTGATTTGTAAGATTCTCTAATAAAAGCGTATAATTGGTTTCAAATACATTTTCTTCATTGCTTTGGCAGAAACATAAATTTGTAATTAATAATGCGATTAAAAAGAATTTTTTCATAGAAATGTTCGAAGCTTTATTTTGAAATTATATTTTTAATCAATTTTTGTAAAATTTCCTGTCCCTCTTCCCAATATTTCAAATCAGAATCAGAATTGATGTGTCCTTGCTGGCCGATATTTACAAAATCGCTTCCCCATTGTTCAGCGAAGTACTTTTTTCTTTCGAAAGAAGCATACGGATCATTTTCACTTGCAACAACTACAGATGGAAAAGGTAATTTGTAAAGCGGCATCGGAGAGAAGTTTCTCGTACATTCCGGTGTGTGCTGCGGTGAATCAACATCTGCAGGAGCAACTAAAAAAGCTCCGATAATATTTGGGTTATTGTATTTTTCTGCCCAATGCAAAACCAATGAAACAGCCAGACTGTGTGATACTAAAATGGTTGGCTGCTCTAATTTTAAAATGTTCTCGTTTAAACGTGCGATCCATTCTTCCCGAATAGGTTCATCCCAATTGTCTTGTATAACACGAATTGAGTTTTCGAATTTTTCATGCCAAAAGGTCTGCCAGTGTTTTTCTCCGGAATCGCCGAGTCCAGGTACGATTAATAGTTGTGTTTCCATTGCCGTGGAAGTTTTGATGTTATTTCTTGGTTTGTTTTTCTTTTAAAATTCGGTTTACTTCGTTTACCAGTAAGGGAAAAGCAGGTTCTGTCATTCCGTGGCCGTAACCGTCTAATTCGTATAACTTAGTTTGTGTGTGCCCTGTGAGTTTCATCATTCGGGCCATATAGGCGTTTTCTTCATAGCGGCCTAACATCTCCAGTTCACGGTCACCTGTTATCAATAAAAGCGGCGGAGCATCGGCACGAACGTGGTATAATGGCGCAAAAGCATCAATAGTGGGTTGTTTTTCGGGAATCCCTTTTTCTCTTCTGATTTCAAAATGCGTAATACATTGTCCGCTAAACGGAATCAATCCGGCAATTCGGTTGGCATCAATTCCCTCTTTCTGCAGCCATTTTTTATCCAGTCCAATCATAGAAGCCAGATAGCCTCCGGCAGAATGCCCTGATACAAAAACAGAAGACGGGTCGCCGCCATAACTGCCTATATTGTTAAAAACCCAGCTTACTGCAGCAGCGGCATCTTCAATAGCTTTTTCGGCTTTGGCCTTTGGCGATAATCTGTAGTTGACACCAATAATGGCAAAACCTTTGTTTTTTAAGGCTTCCGGAATTTCTTTATTTCCTCCGGTTAAACCGCCGCCATGAAACCAGACGATCGTAGCAAAACCTTTGGCGTTTTTTGGGTAATAGATGTCCAAAACGCATCTTTCGTTTATATAATTGTCGGATTTGTTAACAGCAGCATTATAATACTGTATGTTAGATTTAGTTTCATATTCTGTTTTCTGGGCAGCTGCTGAAACTGTTATAAAAATAAAGCTTACTAAAAGGAGTATTTTTTTCATGTGGTTATTTTTTTAATTTGTAATTCGGGATCAAAAAATGATCGTCGACTAAAATTATAGAGTTTAGATGTATAAAAAAAGTCCAAAAATGTTAAACATATTGGACTTAAGCTTTTTTAGTAAAGTTATATCAAATTAAATATCGTCAAAATCTATATCAGTAAAACTTGATCGGTGAGTTTCGGCTTTATCAGAACCGTATTCTTTTTTGAAATCTTTTTGGTGTCTTTCAGAAATTACTTCCTCGCCTTTGTGGTTTAAAACGTACGCTGTCATTTCTTCGAGTATTTCGGCAAAAGCATTAAAATCTTCCTTGTATAAATAGATTTTGTGTTTTTTGAAGTGAAAAGAACCGTCTTCTTCAGTAAACTTTTTGCTTTCGGTAATGGTAATATAATAATCGTCAGCTTTAGTAGCTCTTACATCAAAGAAATAAGTTCTTCTTCCTGCTCGTAATACTTTAGAAAAAATCTCTTCTTTTTCTAACATGTCATTTTCTCTCATAATACGTTCTATCATTTTTGGAATTAATAGTACTCAAAAATCATAAAAAATTATCGATTACGCAACAATTAAAGTAATTCTTTTTCCGAAAGTTGTTTTAAATATAACGCTGCATAATAGCCTTCCTGATTTATTAATTGATTATGAGAGCCTTGTTGTATGATTTCACCGTCTTCAAGAATGATAATTTTGTCGGCATTTTTGGCAGAAGAAACCCGATGACTGACAATTATTGTAGTTTTATCTTTACAAAAATCAAATAAATTACTTAAAATAGTTTCTTCGGTCTCAGTGTCAACTGCAGACAAACAATCGTCAAAAAGTAAAATAGCAGGATTTTTAATAAGAGCCCTCGCAATAGATACACGCTGCTTTTGTCCGCCTGAAAGCGTAATTCCTCTTTCTCCTAAAATAGTATCGTATTGTTTGTTAAAAGCCGTTATATTGTCGTGAACCACAGCTTTTTTAGCGGCTTCGGTTACTTCTTCATCTGAAGCATTCTGATTTCCGAATTTAATATTGTTTTTAATCGTATCGGAGAATAAAAAGGCATCCTGAGGAACTATACCAATGCTGTTTCGTAAATCATTTAAGTTTAACGTGCTGATTTCATTTTTATCAATTGTTATTTTTCCATCGTTAACATCATACAAACGGGCAATAAGGGATAAAATAGTAGATTTTCCTGAACCTGTTTTTCCCAGAATCGCAAGAGTTTCTCCTTTTTTTACCGTGAATGAAACCTTTTTCAGGGCTTCAATATTAGTATCTTCATAAGTATAACTTACATTGTCAAAAGTAATTTCACCTTGTATATCTGACGGTTCAGGATTATTATTTTTAATTTCCGGTTCAATTTTCAGGAATTCGTTTAAACGTTTCTGAGAGGCTTCGGCTTCCTGAACCATAGACGAAACCCATCCCAGAGAAGCAACGGGCCATGTCAGCATATTAACATATAAAATAAATTCAGCGATCGTTCCAATATTCGGGATGGTTCCGTTAATATACATAACACCTCCAAAATAAATCACAACCAGATTACTGATTCCGATAAGGGCAATCATTAGAGGACCAAACAAGGACTGAACTTTGGCTAGTTCCAGACTTTTGCGTTTACTCTCGTCAGAAAGATCAATCATATTGTTCTGATGCTGGTTTTCTAACGAATATGCTTTTATAACCCTGATTCCCGAAAAAATTTCCTGGGTAAAACTGGATACTTTGGATAAATACTGCTGGAAAGTGGTGCTGCGTTTGTTAATTTCAGAACTCAGTTTAAAAATACAGTAAGACAAAACAGGCAGCGGCAGTATTGTATATAAGGTAAGCAGCGGCGAAACATTATACATATATAGTATAACAATCGCAAAACGGATAAAGGTATTGATCGTATACATAACGGCGGGCCCGACATACATACGTACTTTTGAAACGTCTTCGCTTATACGGTTCATTAAATCGCCCGTACGGTTCTGTTTATAGAAATTCTGAGAAAGGATTTCGTATTGTTTAAAGACCTCATTTTTTAAATCAAACTCGATATGGCGTGACATTACAATTAAAGTCTGGCGCATTAAAAAAGTCAAAAAACCTCCCACAATTGCACTTCCTACGATTAATAGAATATTGTGAATAAGGTCCTGCTGGTAAAAATTGACAATGATAGAAGATTTTCGGTCTGCTTCTGATAATTTTAAAAATTTTTCAATTATGTCAAACGAATGGCTTACCAGTTTTGGCGTAAATAAAAAGAATATTTGTGCGATTATAGTGATTAAAATTCCAAGGGAAAAACTGTATTTATATTTGATAAAATATTTGTTTAAATAGCTTAATTCTTTCATTTTTTTAAGAAATTCGATATTGAATTGATTTAAATTTATGAATTATAATTAATTAAAATTATAATAAATTGCAATTTAATCAAAACAATTATATTGTAAAATTGTTATTTTAAAGATAAAAAATTAGCACATGTGTATTTTTTGTTTATGTTTGGATTGTCTTTTTGACGAATTCGTAATTTCTAAACAAATTAAAACTAACACTATGAATGCAGCTTTCGCAACTGGAAAGGAACTTCAAAAAATGGACCCTGTTTTTGGTCAGTTATCTTTTGACGATCACGAACAAATTGTATTTTGCAATGACAAAGATACAGGTTTAAAAGCAATTATTGGTATTCATAATTCGGTTATGGGACCAGCTTTGGGCGGGACAAGAATGTGGAATTATAATACAGAATGGGAAGCCTTAAACGATGTTTTGCGTCTCTCAAGAGGTATGACTTATAAATCAGCGATTACCGGTTTGAATATTGGAGGCGGTAAAGCAGTTATTATTGGAGATGCCAAAACACAAAAAACGCCTGAATTAATGCGTAAGTTTGGTGAGTTTGTTCATTCTTTAAGCGGAAGATATATTACAGCAGAAGATGTTGGAATGGAAACTAAAGATATGGACACTGTAAGAGATGTAACGCCCTATGTTACCGGAATTTCTGAAGAAAGAGGAGGTTCAGGAAATCCTTCACCGGTTACTGCTTACGGAGTTTATTTAGGAATGAAGGCAGCTGCCAAAAGTCAGTTTGGATCTGATGTTTTAGAAGGTAAAAAAGTTTTGGTTCAGGGAATCGGGCACGTAGGAGAAACTCTGGTAGAGTACCTGACTAAAGAAGGAGCTAAAGTAACGATTACGGATATTAACGAAGAAAAGTTATATCAGACAGCAGCCAAATACAATGCAGAAATTTATACGGGTGAAGATTTGTACACTGCCGATGTTGATATTTATGCGCCATGTGCTATGGGAGCAACCATTAATGATACTACTGTTGATAAAATAAAAGCGAAAGTGATTGCCGGTGCAGCTAATAACCAATTGGCAGATGAAAATGTTCACGGTGCAAGACTGCAGGAAAGAGGCATTTTATATGCTCCTGATTTTCTTATTAATGCCGGAGGAATTATCAATGTTTATGCAGAATTAGAGCATTATGGTAAAGCTGAAATTATGGCTAAAACCGAAAACATCTACAATACTACTTTAGAAATTATTGATTACGCGGTAAAAAACGGAATCACAACACATAAAGCAGCGCTTACGATTGCTCAAAATCGTATCGATGCGAGAAAACTGGAAAAAGCTGCTGTTAAGTAGTATTCAGTCTCAGTTTACAGTCTCAGTCTCAGTTTTCAGTTTTATCTGGAGACTGAGATTTTTTTATTTGTACAACAGTTAATTAGTGAATATAAGATAATAATGAAACCGAATACTTTCACTGCGGCTTTATTGTTTATATGACAAGTGATGACAGAACAGCGTGACTGATAACTACAACTGATAACTACAACTGATAACTACAACTGATAACTACAACTGAATACTGCGACTGAATACTGAACACTGAGAACTGCGACCGAAAACTAACAACTATAACTAATTGCTAAAAAAACGGTTTTTTTATTGTTTAAATTTTAAAATACGCCTTAAAAGTTATACTTTTGCAGACTAATTTTTAAATGTTCTTACGAGGTGGTAAATAGAAGACACATACGCATTAAAGTAATGCAATCCATTTATGCAATGCACCAGAGCGGTTCTGATAATCTGGAAAAAGAAGAAAAGTTTCTTTTTTACAGTATTGATAATATTCAGGACTTATATCTTATAATGCTTTCTTCATTGATTGAAATTTGTAAAAAAGAAGCTGTTTTTCTACATCTGTCAAGCAAAAAACACCTTGCGACTCCGGCAGAACGTAACCCGAACGAGAAGTTCATCAAAAATAAAATCTTTCAGCTTCTGGCCGAAAGTAATTCCCTAAGTATTGCTTTAGAAAACCGTAAGATCAACAACTGGTCTTTAAACGACGATTATATCATTTTGCTTCTAAATGATATTAAAGCAAGTGATATCTATAAAAAATACATGAGCAATAATGTAAACACTTTTGAAGAAGACAAACAGTTTGTGGCTGATTTGTTCTCTGAGGTTATTGTTCCGAATGAAAAATTATATGAGTATCTGGAGGATGATAAATTAACCTGGGTTGATGATATTCCGGTGGTAAATACTCATATTATTAAACAGTTAAAAGCAATTAAAACAGAAGATCCGGACGAATTTAGAGTTCCTAAATTGTACAAAGATGTAGAGGATAAAGACTTTGCTAAAGATTTGTTTAGAAGAACGGTTTTAAACGAAGCGGTTTTAGCTAAAGAATACGATGATAAAACACCTAACTGGGACAGCGAAAGGATTGCCGAAATCGATACGATTATCCTGAAAATGGCAATCTGCGAATTCCTGAAATTTCCTTCAATCCCGGTAAAAGTAACTCTTAACGAATATTTAGAAATTGCAAAAGAGTATTCTACTCCAAAAAGTAGTATTTTTATCAACGGAATTTTAGATAACCTTGTAAAAGAACTGGAAGCCAGCAAAAAGATGGTGAAAGTGGGAAGAGGGTTAATGTAATTTTTTTTAATAAATTCCAATTTTTAAATTCCAAATAGAAAGTATTATATAAATCAAAAACAAATTAAATCATGGGACAATTAGGTCAATTTGCACCATTCCTTTTAATGTTTGTGGTAATCTATTTCTTTATGATCAGACCACAGCAGAAAAGAGCAAAAAACGAAAAAGAATTTGAAAGCAGCCTGAAAGTAGGCGACAAAATAGTTACTAAAAGTGGTTTCCACGGTAAAATTGCTGAATTAGCAGAAACTACCGTTGTAATTGAAACAATGTCCGGAAAGTTAAAATTAGAGCGTTCTGCTATTTCTATGGAAATGAGTGCTGCTTTGAATGCTAAAAAAGCATAATTTTTTTTTAAATTACAATATTTGAAATCCCAAATTCCAAATAGGAGTTTGGGATTTTTTTGTACTCATTTTTGTCATTTCGAACGAAGAGAGAAATCTTCGCAAGTAAAGCAGTTCTACAAAGATTTTAAATTCATTTTATAAAAACATAGCCCGTGGTTGAAACCACGGGCTGTGTTTAGAAAGATGATGCATTTTCTATTAAAAAAAAACTTTGTCAAAGTTTAAAACTTCTTCAAAAGTTTAGTTTCGTATTAGTTTGGAATTTGGAATTTTTTATATTGGAATTTCCAAATCCTAACGGTATTTGTCATTCAGTCCCACATTTGCTAAAATCATCGGAACCACTTTCTCAATTCTGGTGAGTTTGGTTTTTTCCTGTTTAGCTGATTCGATATATTCTAAAAACTCATATTGTTTGTAAGGCTTGAAATTCTCAAAAGCCTCTTTTAGAGCAGGATTTTGTTCCATTTCTTTATTAAGCAGTTCTGAAATGATGGTTTCTTTTTTGGAAGGTTTGATGACTTTTCCCTGCTTTTCGTTTTCAATCGCTTCGTGAACGTATTCTAAAATATCTTTTTCGTTTATTTCTTCTTTTGATTTAAAACGCCATTGACGCAGTGATTTTGTTACTTCTTCCTGCGCATTGATTAGTTTTTTCTTTTCGTCTTTTAAGAAAACACCATTGTAAAACCAAATGGTAAAATAATCTTTAAAACCGCCCAGACCAATGACATTTTTTTTATTGAAAACATACACAGGAGCTCCCCATTTTACAGTTTCAATTAATTCAGTTTTTTCAATAATTGATTTAAGAAGCAGAATTTCTTCTTCCCACTGATTCATTTTGTCCCAAACGTGTTTTTTGTCAGACATTGTAATGATTATTTTCTTTTTTTAGTTTTTTCAGGTACATCAAAAATTCCCGGAATTG
This sequence comes from Flavobacterium sp. FG19, assembly GCF_057809475.1. NCBI lineage: Bacteria > Pseudomonadati > Bacteroidota > Flavobacteriia > Flavobacteriales > Flavobacteriaceae > Flavobacterium > Flavobacterium sp. FG19. Next base: position 19,352 of record NZ_JBMDKA010000016.1, read on the forward strand.
CAGTCAGTTCAGCAATTTTTACAATTACATCCGTTGCTTTCTGAATACTTTCAGCCGGCACATATTCGTATTTTCCATGAAAATTATGTCCGCCCGCAAAAATATTTGGGCATGGTAATCCCATAAAAGACAGCTGGGATCCGTCTGTTCCGCCTCGTATTGGTTTGATAATCGGCTTTATGTTTAGTTCGCGCATTGCTTTTTCAGCAATATCGACTATATGTTTCACCGGAAGTACTTTTTCTTTCATATTGTAATACTGGTCTTTAATTTCAGCAATTACAATATCTTCTCCGAATTTCTTCGCGAATTTTTTATTGAACTTTTTAGCAATTCTGGTAATCAGTTCTTTTCGTTTTTCGAATTTTTTCTTGTTATGGTCACGGATAATTAATTCTAAAACGGTTTCTTCAATGCTTCCTTTAATATGATGAACATGAAAAAAACCTTCATAACCTCTTGTTTCCTGAGGTGTTTCTCCTTTTGGAAGTTCGTTGATAAACTCGTTTGCCAAAAGCACCGAGTTGATCATTTTTCCTTTGGCATAACCGGGATGAACACTTTTACCTTTAAAAGTAATTTTGGCTCCGGCAGCATTAAAATTTTCATATTCTAATTCGCCAATCTGGCTTCCGTCCATCGTATAAGCCCATTGAGCGCCAAATTTTTCAACATCAAAATGATGCGCCCCGCGGCCGATTTCTTCATCAGGAGTAAAACCAATCCTGATTTTTCCGTGTTTGATTTCCGGATGCTGGATCAAGTATTCCATTGCCGAAACAATTTCTGTAATTCCGGCTTTATCATCGGCACCTAATAATGTAGTACCATCTGTGGTAATAATGGTTTGTCCTTTGTATAATAACAGATCTTTAAAATAATCAGGAGAAAGAATGATGTTTTTTTCAGCATTTAAAACAATGTCTTTTCCGTCGTAATTTTCGATAATCTGAGGTTTTACATTTGCTCCGCTGAAATCCGGAGAAGTATCAAAATGGGAAATAAAACCAATTGTAGGTACCTCATGTTCAACATTAGAGGGCAGAGTTGCCATGATATAGGCTTTGTTGTCTATAGTTATGTCTGCCAAACCAATTGCTTTTAGTTCTTCGACTAATTTATTAGCAAGATTCCATTGTTTTTCTGTACTTGGGGTTGTTTGCGAATTTGGATCCGATTCAGTGTCAATTGTTACATAACTGATAAAACGATCTATGATATGTTGCATTTCTTTTTATTTTTAGCAAATATAGACATTTTTTTTAGCTGGCATATTCTGTGGATTTATCTTCAAAAAATAAAAAAAGGATTCTGTTTGGAGAATCCTTTTACTGCTGTATTTTAGAGCTAAATGCTTTTGACACATCTAAAACCGAGATGGTTGGCTGCTGATCTGATTTCGCCTTTTCCTCTGGTTCCTACCATATAGCGGGTACAGTACTGATCTGTACACAGAAAAGACCCGCCTCTGTGAACACGTTTGATTTGTGTCGGATCGTTAGGATCATAATAGGCATTTGGACCCTGAGGATTTCGGGCTGTTTTTCCGCTTTCACTTAAGGATTTATAATAATCGGTACTATACCAGTCATTTGTCCATTCCCATACATTTCCGGCTACGTCATACAAACCATAAGCATTTGGCGGATATTGTGCTACGGGAGCAATACCTTTAAAGCCATCTTCTCCGGTATCTCCGTCTTTAATAGGAAAGTGCCCCTGATAAATATTAGCCTGAAATTTTCCGTTTGGTTTTAAGACATTCCCCCAGGCATAAATTTCTCCGGTTTTGCCGCCTCTGGCTGCAAATTCCCATTCTGCTTCAGTAGGAAGTCTTTTTCCAGCCCATTTGGCGTAAGCTGCTGCATCTTCATAAGTAATATGGACAACGGGATATTTTTCTTTTCCTTTTATCGAACTTTGAGGGCCCAGCGGATGTTTCCAGTCTGTTCCGCCTACATATGACCACCACTGCAAAAAGTTATTTAAGTTAACCGCCGATGGAGTAGGTGTAAATATTACCGATCCTGTAATTAAATCCTCTTCAGCAGCCGTTGGAAATTCTTCCTTTGTAGGTTTTTGCTCTGCAACTGTTATGTAGCCTGTTGCTTTTACGAATTTTTCATATTCTTCGTTTGTCACTTCGGTAGCATCCATATAAAAACCGTCAACATAAACGCGATGAACGGGGGCGGCATCTTTTGTAACTCCTTTCAGGCTGCACAAACTTTCGTCTTCGACATTGCTTCCCATGGAGAATTCTCCTCCCGGAATCCATACCATTCCTTTTGGAGCTTTGCCTGCGGGTTTGTTTTTGTTTTCTATAGTAGGTTTAAAAGCAGATGCTTCAGAAGCGTTTGGAATTTCATAGCAATCCATAGCCGTGTCTGTTGCTTTTTCTTTTGGAGCAATTAATCTGGTTACGCCATAAGTGATTGAAATAATAGATACGGTTAATATTGCGAAAAGCCAAAAGGTTTTATTTTTCATTGTAATGATTTTTAGCAGGTAATGGTGGTTAATAGCGAGGTAAAAGTATAAAAAATAACTTTTATTAGTATAGTAATTTTATAGAATTAATAAAATTAACTTTCTTTTTCTACCTGAACAACTTCATATTTATCTTTACCGTCAATTTTTACGGGCTGATAATAGGTTTCCCCAAATTTTACATATTTGGCATCCCCTATAGTTACTTCTTCACCGCCTTCAGGTAAATTCTCAACTATAGTTCCGGCTGTTGGAGCAACAACGGTATATTTTCCGCCGTCTTTTTCATAATAAGTTCCTCCGTAATAATAATTATTGACTGTTCCGGTATTAACTGTTTCGGCTCCTCCAGGAATATTATTAACTGTACCGCCTACAGGTGCAGGAACTGCAGTATAGCCGCCACTGGTAGAGGTATACCAAACTCCCTGATCGTAATGATACTGCGTACTTTCGACGCTGACAACAATTGCCGTAACAGCCAGAGTCGCCACAAAGAATCCCCATGGATGCCATACAGGTCCCCAATAAAAAGGGACATAAGGACGAGGATAATACGGATGATAGCAGTTGTATCGGTAACCGCCATATACATAAGGCGGGCGTACATAAGGTCTTGGGCCGGGTCTGACAACTGTGTTTCGGTTATTGCGAACATGTACGCTGTTATTGACGTTAATATTCACGTTATTTCGGTTTCGGTTAACTGTGTTACCACTAATATTGGTATTTCTGTTTCCGGTTCTGTTTCTGTTTACCGTATTGGAATTTCGGTTATTATTATTTGTCACCGCCGGTCTTGCCGATTTGTTGTTAGAATTAGCAGGTCGGGTCACTTTAGTTCCGGATCCGTTAGAACCTGGTCTTGTCACGGCTGGTTTATTTGCGGCTGGTCTGGATGCTGCCGGTCTTGACTGGTGAGCGGGTCTTGCCTGTCCGCCGCCTGTCCTGTGAGCTGCGCCTCCGCCTGCACGGCGTTGTGCTAAACTGTCAATAGAAATCAAACAAAAGGATGTCGCCAGGCATATCAAGGTCACTTTTCGTATTGTTTTTTTTATATTTTTCATTTTCAGGATTTTAGGTCAGTTAAAGTTATTAAAAAAAAGACTTTCTATTTTAAAAACAGAAGCTTATTTTGTTGAATTACAGTGAAATATCCCATTGGATTCTAAAACGCCATCCTTGTTCTAACGGAAGTGTTTTATCCTGAAAACTGAAATAACTGAATTCAGAAGTCAGTTTGTTTTTATGTCCTTTGAAAAACCAGTTGAAAGCTATAGTAGTTTCATCCTGTAAGTTTTGCCGTAAACTATTGTCAGGTCTGTAAGCGGCATGTCTCGCCGCCATTTCGAGATGTTTCGGCCACCAGTGAAAAACATGATGAAAAAAATAGCCAGCCTGAACATAATAACCTTTCATTACGGTCATATCATTATTATTGTATTTATCAATAATTTCTTTGGTATGCCATTCGCTCTGCCAGGAAAAACCGCGATACATAAAAGCAGTTTCCAGATTCCATTGATTCACTCTGTACTGACCAGGCAAACCATCTTCAAAACCGTCTAAAGAACCTCCTCCGGCTTGAGAAAAACGTGTGTAAGGGCTTCTGTTGGTTATGGCAGAAAAAGCTATAATTGGTGTTGGTTTTTCATGAAATTCTAAATCACAGCCTTCAAAATCAAGAAATCTTCCGAGAAAATTCCATTGGGCTCTTCCAAAATACATAAGATTATTATCGTCATTAGACGTGCTTCCGCGTCCGGTTCCGGTTAAAGCAGCAAACCAATAATTAAAATCGGCAATACCTTTTCCTTTTAAATGACCGTAAACTTCAGCTCCTAATTGTCTGTCAACCGTAAAAGGTCTGTTGATAAGAGATCTTTCTACCATTTGCTGTTCACCACTGCTGATAAAGCGTTCCCGGGTAAATTCTGTTTTCCATTGTCCGACTTTAAAACTCAGCCAATCCCATTTTTCGATCATTAGTCTAAAATCAAGTAAATTGGATTGACTTAATTCATATTCCCAATAATATTTCAGCCAGGGTTCAAAAGCATGACCGCCAATTTTTAATCTGGCACGGTTTATTTTGAAAGTAGTTTTGGCATCCTGACTGTAATCGTCATAAGTGAGAGGATCAGTATCGTAAGGTGTAGAAAAACGAAATTGTAATCTGCTGTGCAATTGAAATAGAAATTTATCGTCTTTCGTTCGCAGTTCAAAACCTTTGTCTCCGTATCGGACAGTCATTACCTTTGAAGTGTCTTTTTCTTCTTGTGAAATTCCTTTTAAACCCATAAAAAAGATTCCGGTGCAAAGAAAGATTTTCAACGTATGTATTTTGTTTTTTTTGCTAAACATAGGCATACAGATTGTATAGTTTTATTTGATTCTAAAATCTTATTTTCCTCCGAAGTTTTTGGCTATTCCTAAACCAATTCCCCAGCTATCGTAAGCATTCCATTTAAAATCATAACTGACAGTACCAAAAATTTCCCAGTCTTTTGGCAGTTCATAGCCATATTCTACACCGGCACGGGTAAGAAAGAAATCTTCTTCTTTGGCAAATTCGCCTCCAAAACCTAATAGAAAACTCCAATGCTCATTTGGTTTATAGATTCCCATTAAAGCAGGAGCAATGGGATAACTTCGTTCTACTGTTTCTTTGTCTTCTCCGCCGGCAAGATTTTTTTCAACTTTAAATTTTTCGATAATAAAATCGGTATGAAATCCTATTGCCCAATTTTTATGAAACTGAAAAGTATAATCAAGACCCCACGCGGGAAGGCTCAAAACTTCCCGGTTCCCTTCGTCATCACGGCCTTCAAAAACATGCATATGATTTATAGAAAGTCCGATTTGATGATGCGGATGGAAGCTTTTTTCTTCACTTTCCTGAGCTGTAATCCCGGAGAAACAGCTTAAATAGAAAAAGGGCAAGAGAAGATGGGGGCTTTTTCTAAAATTGCTGGTAATTCTTGTTTTCGTTTCACTCTGCATAGCGTGTTAATTTTGAAATGAAAAAACAATAACAAGTTTTTAAATCACTCAAAATTATACAATAAAGAAAATAAAGGGTCTTTGGATAAGGCAGGAACTGGTTTCATATTATAATTTGCAACATGAAAAAGTAGTTTTTTGAACATGGTTCTAAAAAAAGAACTGTTTTTGCTTTCGTATTGTTTTAAAGAAATTTTGAAGAATCGAACAAAATTCAAATTATTTGTTTCTGGAAAAGCACACCTTTTTAAACTATAATATTTAAATTTGCATCCGAAAAAAAAACAACACACACTCATGTATAAATTGATAATTCGCCCGATACTTTTTTGGTTTGATCCTGAAGAAGTGCATTACTTTACTTTTTCATTTGTTAAATTTATTTCCAAAATCCCGGGAGTTTCATCAATTATAAGAGCGATCTACGAAGTAAAAGACAGTCGTTTAGAAAGAGAAGTTTTTGGAATTAAATTCAAAAATCCGGTTGGATTAGCCGCAGGATTTGATAAAGATGCCAAACTCTATAAAGAACTTTCTGATTTTGGTTTTGGGTTTATTGAGATTGGAACAGTAACACCGGTAGGTCAGGAAGGAAACCCTAAAAAGCGTTTATTCCGTTTAAAAGAAGATCAGGCGATTATTAACCGAATGGGGTTTAATAACGGCGGAGTTCTGGAAGCGGTAGAACGTTTAAAAAAGAATTCAGGAGTTTTGATTGGCGGAAATATTGGAAAAAACAAAGTAACGCCAAACGAAAATGCAGTAGATGATTATATTATTTGTTTTGATACATTGTTTGATCATGTAGATTATTTTGTGGTGAATGTGAGTTCTCCTAACACACCAAATTTAAGAGCGCTTCAGGATAAAGAACCTTTAACAGCTTTATTGCAGACTTTGCAGAACAGAAATGTTGAAAAGCAAAAAACAAGCACTCACAAAGTAAAACCAATTCTTTTAAAAATTGCTCCGGATCTTACCGATGAGCAGTTACTGGATATTATTGATATTGTAAAAACAACGCAGATAGCAGGTGTCATTGCGACGAATACTACTATTTCAAGAGACGGACTTCAGTCCGGAAATCAGTCTGAAACCGGAGGATTATCCGGAAGACCTCTAACTAAACGTTCTACAGAAGTAATCCGTTTTCTTTCTGAAAAAAGCAATAAAGCTTTCCCGATTATTGGAGTGGGAGGAATTCATTCTGCCGAGGATGCCATCGAAAAACTAAATGCGGGAGCAAGTCTGGTGCAATTATATACAGGTTTTATCTACGAAGGCCCGGCTTTGATAAAAGCGATCAATAAAAAAGTTTTAAGGCAGTTGTAACAAAAGCAGCTGAACGGCTAATCCGGTCAGAACAGCAATTCCGAAACTGATTAAAGTACCAATTAAAACATATTCGGTCAGTTTTCGGTCCTTGGCTTCTTTTAAATCCCCAAATCTGAAAATAGATTTGGCGGCCAGCAGAAATCCAATGGCTTCAAAATGCCCGGTTAAAATAAATCCGAAAACAAATAAGCGTTCTAAAATACCAATATAATTTCCGGCAGCTATCAGAGAATTATCCTGATGGCTGTTCTGGCTTTCTGGCGCCCATATTGAAATGATGATTTTGATAAGGATTGAAGCAGGTTTCGTGATCAGTAAAATTCCGGTAATCAGTATCCAGAAACTATTATCAAGCCAGAAGGCAGGAATGCTTTTATTTTCATACCACAATACAACACCCATTATAAGTAAGGCATGTGCGGCCTGATCAGCGATAAACCAGCTGCGTTTTGTTTTCTTTTTCTGGAAATTAAGTTTGGTTAAATCGATTATACCGTGTGTTACGGCAATGAAAACAGCATAAGGAATAAAACGTATTTCTGCGGCAAGAAGAGCAGCCAAAAGTCCATGGAGTACAATATGAACATACAGATAAATACTTTTGTACTTTTTTCTTTCTTTATCAGCGACCCATGAATTGGGCTGCCAGATAAAATCACCTAATAAATGTGCCAGAAACAGTTTTATAAATAAAATCATGGAATATGGAGTTGTTTTATTTGTGTTCTAAAATAACGATCTAAATTCATGACCAGGTCAAATTGTGCCCGCTTTTGCCTGCGGCTCACAGCAGCCTGATTAATACCTAATTTTTGTCCCAGTTCTTCCTGTGAAAGCGATGGGTTTTCTATGGCTGCTGTTACAAACCCTGCCGATTGTACCAGCCAGCTGTCCATAAAAGTCAAAGCCAGCTGAAGCATCAAATTCAGTTTTTCATCAAAAACAGGATCTGCTGTCCGCAGTGCCAGTGTTACCTTTTGCTTTTTTAAAGTTTCAAATTGTTCGCCTGAATTAATGAATGCAGTTCCATTGCTTTCAGAAATTTTTTCGGCATTATGTGTTTTACTGCCAAAACCAATACTCATTCGTGCATCAGACTTTACGGCTCTTAAACGGGCTTTAATTAAAACAGCTGCTAGTAAAGCCTCTTCCGGATTCGGGATTTCGATTTGAAATTCGTCTCCACGGTAAATCTCCCAGTCGTGCGGGGTTTTACCAAGTGTACTGAGGATTTTTTTCAAATCTTCGACCCAATGTTTTGACTCATGCTGTCTTGAACCAATAATGTCTCCTGTAATTACGCTGGTCATATCTCTCAAATATAATTAAAAAATAATCAAAATTGTATTACAAATATAAGGAATAATTTTGTGTATTACGTATTTTGGTAATAATTAAATATATTACATTTTTTGGTAATTTTTTGAGCTATTACGATTTTAGGTAATACCTATGAAAGAAGTTGTTTTAAAATATATTGTCAGGTTTTGAAATTAAACAGGTTTATTCTGCTGATCAGGTAAAAAATACAAATTGAAGAAAGACTTAATTTTTATTTCTTTAAAAAAGAAACTAACTTAGCTACTACAAAAGAGTACGCTTTGAATAAAGAGATCAAGATTATCGAATGTCCAAGGGATGCCATGCAGGGTATCAAAACTTTTATTCCCACCAAAAATAAAGTTACCTATATACAGGCTTTACTTCGTGTAGGGTTTGATACTATTGACTTTGGAAGTTTTGTGTCGCCAAAGGCTATTCCGCAGATGCAGGATACCGCTGAGGTTCTGGCACAGTTAGATTTATCGCAAACCAGCAGTAAATTACTTTCGATCATTGCCAATACACAGGGAGCTGCTCAGGCCTCAGAGCATGAGGCTATTCAGTATCTGGGTTTTCCTTTTTCGATATCCGAAAATTTTCAGATGCGTAATACCCATAAAACAATTGCTGAATCTTTAGTAACCCTTGACCAGATTCTTGAAATAGCAGACCAAAAAAAGAAAGAGGTAGTAACGTATCTCTCAATGGGTTTTGGAAATCCGTACGGAGATCCGTGGAATGTTGAGATTGTGGCTGAATGGACTGAAAAACTGGCAGGAATGGGCGTAAAAATCTTATCTCTTTCAGATACGGTAGGAAGTTCTACGCCTGAAGTTATTACCTATCTGTTCTCGAATTTGATTCCGAAGTACCCTGAAATCGAGTTTGGGGCTCATCTGCATACCACACCCAACAGCTGGTTCGAAAAAATCGATGCAGCGGCAAAAGCGGGCTGTACTCGTTTTGACGGAGCGATTCAGGGATTTGGCGGCTGTCCGATGGCAACAGATAAACTAACGGGAAATATGCCTACAGAAAAACTGGTTTCCTATTTTACAGCCAATAAAAAAGTGACAGGACTGAATTCTTTGAGTTTTGAAAGTGCTTATAATGAAGCTTCGAAATTGTTTGGGAAATTTCATTGACAGCTAGTTGAGATAATTTATTTGTCAGGGCAATATTTAATAAAGAAAAACGTTACAAATTTTTTAACTTATGTGCCATGAAAAATCATTTACTTAAAATCTTTCCCCTGTTTTGTTTCATCGTTTTATTTCTTTCCTGTTCGAGTAATTTAGATTTTGACCAGGCAGATGATTTTAAGTTAGAACCCGTTTTTGTGGCCAACCTCGCTTATTTCGATATTTCAGCCGATCAGATTGAAGATGACGGGCAGGGATATCAGATTCCGCCTGATGTGGAAGAGTTTGATGTTTTTAAAAACAAATTTTTTACCGATCATCTTATTAAGGCAGAATTCAGTTTTGAAATTAATAATACGATAAACAGGGCTTTTGAAATTGAGATGATCCTTTTGGATATCGACAATCAGCCTTTGGAAACCATTTCTTTACAAGTTCCCCAATATACCGGAGGCTCCAATATTATCAAATACCCCGCAGAAATTTTTGAAGGCGAACGTCTCGATTTACTGAAAAGAACAATGAAGGTTGAGTTCGTTGTAACAGCAGCAGCCAATTCAGGATCAGAAGCTCTTTCAGGAAATTTAAAACTGAAATCAGGTGCCACCGTTTATATGAGAGTACAATGAAAAAGGCCGTTCTGATTTTAATGCTGACCGGACAGTTTTTCTCTTTTGCTCAAAATAAACCTGTCCTTTATAATTTTACAGCTGTTCCTCAGGCATCACTGGTTAATCCGGGTGCTGATGTTTCTTATAAATATTATTTTGGTGTTCCCCTTTTATCGGGTGTTTCAGTTAATATGGGATCAAGCAGTTTCTCTGCTTATGATTTGTTTGCTGATAACGGTGTTGATTTTAATGATAAAGTCCGAAATATAATCGCCCAGTCTGGTGCCAGAGATAAAACTCAGGTCAACCAGCAGCTGGAGATATTTTCCGGAGGATTCAGGACAGGAGGAAAGGAAAGCCAGTCTTACGTTTCGTTTGGGGCTTATCAGGAATTTGATTTCTTGATGTACTTTCCTAAAGACATTGCCACTCTGGCTGTTGACGGAAATCAGAATTACATAGGGAAACGTTTCAGTTTGTCTGATTTAAATCTACGGGCTGAAGTGCTTTCGGTTTTTCATGTAGGATTTCATAAAAAAGTAAGCAAAAAACTGGTTTTGGGCGGACGTGCTAAAATCTATTCCAGTGGTGCCAATGCTGTTACAACCAAAAATTCAGGATACATTTATACAGGTCAGGACACAGGGACTAATATGTATACACAAATAATTGACTCTAATTTAGAGCTTAAAACTTCCGGTATCGGCAAATTCACAAAGGATGAATACGAAGGAAGTATTCCAAAAGATATTGCCCATAATACTTTTTTTAACGGAAGTTTAGGTCTGGGCTTTGATGCCGGACTAACGTATTATTTTAAAGATAATCTGCAGTTTACAGCCAGTATACTGGATGTTGGTTTTATCAGGCAGTCAAAAGATATTGAAACTTTAACTTATAAAGGGATTTACCGTTATGATGGTGTGAACCCAAAATTTGACACCGCCAATGAACCTGAAAATGTCTTTGATGAATTTGACAAGGCAATTCCAAGAGATACACTTTATAATAAGTATACTACCTGGCGTCCGGTAAAATTTAATGCTTCACTGGAGTATGCCTTTGGAGAGTACAGATATAACGGAGAATGTAACTGTAAAGTTCCGGATCAGAAAAGGTATTTAAATGCCGTTGGAGCGCAGTTGTTTGTTATGACTATGCCAAAAGGGCCTTATGCAGCATTGACTGCTTTTTACAGACGCAGTATTTTTGAAAAGCTGGATGTAAAAGCGACCTATACAATTGATCCTTATTCTTATACCAATGTAGGTTTAGGGTTTTCGGGAACACTGGGTAAAGTAAATATGTATGCTTTGGTCAATAATGTTTTTGAATACAGGGATATTACAAAGGCCAATAGTCTTGCTTTTCAGTTCGGGTTTAATTTTGTTTTTCAGAATCCCAGAGAATAAAAAAATGAATTCCAAAATTTAAAAAACAAATTCCAATTTTAAGTTGAATTCTGATAAAACTAAGAAGAATATTTTTTTAATGGCATGCTGAAATTTCAGTATTTGAAATAGGATTTGGAGTTTAAAATTGAAATTTCAATTCATAAGGTTTTTCCTGTAAAGTTAAATTTATGAATAAGTTAGTAGTCAAGTTAGCAATTAATTCACTATATTTGCACGCAATTCAACTAGAAATTGCACCATGATAGCACACAACTCCAAGATTATCGGCGAAGGTTTAACTTACGACGATGTATTATTAGTACCTAACTACTCGAATGTGCTTCCCCGCGAAGTGAGTATCAAATCAAAATTCTCAAAAAACATAACCTTAAACGTTCCAATTGTATCTGCTGCTATGGATACAGTAACCGAAAGTGCAATGGCAATCGCTATGGCGCAGGAGGGAGGAATTGGTGTTTTACATAAAAATATGACCATTGAGCAGCAGGCTGCAAAGGTTAGAAAAGTAAAGCGTGCAGAAGCCGGAATGATTATCGATCCGGTAACTTTACCAATGACGTCTACTATCGCAGACGCTAAAAATGCGATGAAAGAATTCGGAATCGGCGGTATTCCAATTGTTGACGAAAACAAAATCCTTAAAGGAATTGTAACTAACCGTGACTTGCGTTTCGAAAAAAACGGGGCAAGACCTATTGCAGAAGTAATGACAAGCTCCAATCTGGTTACCGTTGCAGAAGGAACTTCACTAGAACAGGCCGAAGTAGTATTACAAGGTCATAAAATCGAAAAATTACCGGTTGTAAATGCTAAAAACGAATTAGTTGGTTTAATTACGTTTAGAGATATTACGAAACTGACTCAAAAGCCAATCGCTAATAAAGATTCTTTTGGACGTTTGAGAGTGGCTGCTGCTATTGGAGTGACCGGAGACGCTGTTGTAAGAGCTGAAGCTTTAGTCAATGCAGGAGTAGATGCCATTATTATCGATACAGCACACGGACATACAGAAGGTGTGGTAAATACTTTAAAAGAAGTAAAAGCAAAATTTCCTCAAATAGATGTGATAGTTGGAAACATTGCAACTCCGGAAGCTGCTAAATATTTAGTAGAAAACGGGGCTGACGGTGTAAAAGTGGGAATCGGACCTGGTTCTATCTGTACTACACGTATTGTTGCAGGTGTTGGTTTTCCTCAATTCTCAGCAGTTTTAGAAGTTGCGGCAGCGATCAAAGGAACAGGAATTCCTGTAATTGCCGATGGTGGAATTCGTTATACAGGAGATATTCCTAAAGCAATCGCTGCAGGTGCTGACTGTGTAATGTTAGGTTCGTTATTAGCCGGAACAAAAGAATCGCCGGGAGAAACAATTATTTTCGAAGGAAGAAAATTCAAATCTTATCGTGGAATGGGATCTGTTGAAGCAATGCAGACAGGTTCTAAAGATCGTTATTTCCAGGATGTTGAAGATGACGTTAAGAAATTAGTTCCGGAAGGAATTGTAGGGCGTGTTCCTTATAAAGGAGAATTAAACGAAAGTATGCTTCAGTTTATTGGAGGTCTTCGTGCCGGAATGGGATATTGCGGTTCCAAAGATATTCCAACTTTACAGGAGACAGGACGTTTTGTGAGAATCACATCAAGCGGAATCACGGAAAGTCATCCTCATAACGTAACCATTACAAAAGAAGCTCCAAATTATTCGAGATAATTTTTAGTTTTAAGTATATCAAAAAGGCATAAGATTTAGTTTCTTATGCCTTTTTTTGATTTGATATTTTATCAGACTTGAAGTCTAATCCGTTTTTATCTAATTCGGTCTGAAGCTTAGGAATTGAGGAAGAACCAATGCCATGCCAGCTTAGAATTTCAGTTTTTGTATATTGTGATAAATCAGATACTGTTTGGATATTTTTATTTTCTAAAGCCCGTCTTGCAGGAGCAGATAGTACAGATAAAAGTCCTGAGTCCGGTTTTCGTTCATTTTCACAAATTGGGCATACAGGACAATCACTGGTTTTATAATATTGATGTCCGTTTTTACAAGTCCTTAGATTTTTTGAATTAGATTCCATCTGCAAAAATTAAAAATCTAAATTTAAAAATATTTTTAGATAGAATCAGAATTTTCAGTTTCTCTTAGTTTTTGATTCTCTAAAATCTTCGTAATGAAAGGTTTTACTTTGTTTTCAATTTCACTTTCAGAGATGTTCAGTGCTTTTGGATCAGAGGCCAGCTGCAGCCATGGTTTTGGACCGTCAAAATTATAACTTCCAAAGACTACGACCGGAGTTCCCTTAACTTTTACATTTTCTTTGTCTTTTAAAATCCATTCATCGGCAAATGTGTAAAGAAATTTAGCATCCTTTTCTAATAATCTTAAGCAGGAATGTGAAGCCGGATATCCCGGTAATTCATATTGGTGGAAACCTACTCCGAGTTTGTTTTCGATGTTGAAATTCCATTTTAATTCCCATTCGTCATTAAATGTACTGGTTGTTTTTTCGGCTTTCCAGTTGGTAAAAAACAATCCGGTTGGCGTAGGGTCTTTTTTTCTTCCCATATTGGTTGGTCCGGTTCTGACTAACTCACCATTTTCGTAAGCGGCAAAAGTCTGTGTAGGATAAGAAAAAATAATGATTTTAGAGACTTCTTGTAAAGCTGATACATGCAGTGGAAAAGGAAGATAATACACCAAATCTCCACTAAAATCTTTTGGAATCACCACCGAATCCAGTTTTTTAAGATTGGCTTTATCGGTTCGGTTTACTGCGTATATAATATTCATTTTACTGCTGTCTGCTTCATTAGTTTTCAGCCATTCTTTGGTTTGGGTAAACTGGTATGAAACGGCCGATGCAGGTTTTTTATACTCAATTGTTTTTTTAGGCTTTTCGGCTGTGTTCTCTGTCAGGTTTATAGTATCGCTTTTTTTGCAGGAAACCATTAAAAACAATACTACTATTAGTAAGATATTTGCTGTATAATATAACTTTTTCATAACTCATATTTTTTTATGAAAATAAAGTTATAAAGAGATAGCCCGAAAAGGTTACATAATTTTTCGAATAGTTTGCTGGATTTTCATTTAAATGATAACCTTTATTTCCTGCAAGCCATCTAGTAATAATTTAAACAGATCGAGTAATTGCTTTAAAAATTCTAAATTCTGAACTTGTCCATCAGTATAGCATGAAAGCTCAAATTCGTTTTCTGGAAGTTTTTGTTCCCAGATTCCTTTTTGATCTGAAATTTGGAGATTAATCTTTTTTTGAGATAAAATAAGAGTTCGAAGTTCTTTGTTTTATAATAATGTTTTGGTTTTTAAGGTATCATTACTTTTAATGATAAATGCTTTGTCAAAATCCGGATAACCGATTTCAATATCCTGGGCACCAAACCATTTTTCAATTTTCCTGATGAATCCTTCGTGGTAAATTTCAAACCTGAAATTATTTTGTAAAGCAATGGGAACAACAATTCTTGTCATTTCAGAACTGTATTTTCCCGACCAAAGGGTATAATTGTCAAAAATAATTTTCCATTCTTTATATTCGATTTCAACAGAATCTGAATGCCATGAATAGCCTTTTTTGAAAGTTCCGTTAGTATTTACTGCAAATTTTTCCCAAAAGTCCATTTTTATTTCTGTTGAATTAATTTCAAAGTATATTCTAATTGTGTATCTCTATTTTTTATAAAATCTTCAAAAGTCTGTTTCACTTCATGATCTGGAATAATTCCCCTGCCAAAAATCTGGTTTGCTTTTTCAGGAACATCCTGATCCAGATTCACGATTGAAAACTGGGTTTTAATTTTAGTATTGGGCAGTTCGTATTCAATAGGAGTGTGGCCGTTGTGTCCAAAATAGCCGCCCATAGTTTCTTCGCCAATAACAACTGCATTAGTATTTCCTGCGACCAAAGAAGCAAAAAGAGAACCAGCCGAAGCAATTCTTGGGCTTATTAATAGGTAAACCTGTCCTTTAAAGCTATTAATATCCGGCTGTAATAACGGATTAAATTTTTCATCCTGAAAATAACAATTGTTTTTTATTTTAGGAAATTCTTCTTTTAATTCCTCCTCAAAATCATTTTTTTCTTCCTGTTTTTTCTGTGGGTCAGTCTCTTCATAAACTAAATATTCTGAAAAAGGAATTTCCTGAAAACTTATAAAGGCCGAAGCATTTTCCCGATACGGTTTTTGAGTAAGATAAGAAAAAGTAACAATGTCGTTGGGATCTGTTCCGCCGCCGTTGTTTCTTACATCCACGATTAAATTCTTTATTTGGCTATTTTGAGAAAGATACTGAAAACAGCTGTCCAGGTATTTTTTATACGCCAAATGCTCTTTGTGTTTGGCATTTCGGCCAATGACAAAAGTGTGAACAGAAAGTAAAGCGGTATTGCTGGAAATTACTTTAAAAGAATATTTGTCTTTTGCACGATTGTATTGTAAACTGTCAATTGGAAGAGAATGACGTTTTTTAAAATTCTCTTTTCGTGTTTCATTTGAAACCGCAGAAATAGTTTTTTTAAGTTTTTTGGTCTGATTCGGAAGTGAATATTCTACTGTAAATTTCTTTTGTTGCCCGTATTCTAGTTCGAAATATTTACCAAGCGAGCCGTTAATTCCGATTGATTTACCTGTTATATTGTAACCGTCAGTTGTGTAATATTTAGAGAGAGAAGACAGTAGTTTTTTGGTTTTAATTCCATTTATACTCAGGATTTGAGAACCCAAAGGAATTTCGTTGTTTTGAAAATTAACAATCAGTTTATTTTCAATTAGTTTAACAGGATAAGGAAAGAAAATATTTCCTGATGAATATTGTTTTTCAAAATCATCAGGAAGTGTAGTGTCATTATGCAGGCTTCCTTCAAAGTCGGTTATTTGAAGGATTATTTTATAGAAATCTATTAATTCTTTAGGCTTGTTTAATTGTGCAAATGCCCAAGAATAAATGCTGTCAATCTGTTGTTTGGTTCGGTATTTATAAAGTCCGGAATTGGCTTTTTCTCTTATTTCTTTAAAAATAGTAAGATCTTGTTTTAGTTTTTCGACCTGTATTTTTTCATTTTGTGAAAACAAAAGGAACGGAAAAAACAGAAAAAGTAAAATTTTAAATTTGAGCATTTCATAGTTTTTTTTAGCACTTAAAAATACTCAAAAAACTATATCAAACCTTTAATTTTTGCATGCTGTAATAACAAAATGGTTTTAGCATCGGTAATTTCGCCGGATTCAATCATAGCATAAGCTTTATCAAAAGTATATTCAAGGACTTCAATATTTTCCTGTTCAGCATCAAGTCCGCCGCCTTCGCTTACTTTCATGCTTTCGTCGTATTCGCCGACAAAAAGATACAGGATTTCGGTTACGGCACCTGGTGACATATAGGTTTCCAGTACTTTCTCCACTTTAGAAATACGATAACCGGTTTCTTCTTCGGTCTCCCGAATGATTGCCGTTTCGGGATTGTCTTTGTCCAGAAGGCCTGCACAAACTTCAATCATCATTCCGTCTTTGTTGCCATTAAGGAAAGTAGGTAAACGAAACTGACGTGTTAAAACAACTGTTTTTTTAGTAGAATTGTAGAGTAAAATCCCGGCACCATTTCCACGGTCATAAACTTCACGCATGTGGATTTCAGATACACCATTTTCTTTCTGGTAATCAAAAGTAACCCGGTTTAAGATATACCAGTTATCGGATAATAGTTTGGTTTCTTTGATTTCAACTTTTGGATTTTTCATCGATGAAATAATTGGTATAAAAAAACGCTCTGATGATCAGAGCGTTTAAATGTATTATTTTGTTATTGTTTGTTTTCTGTCTGGTCCAACCGATACAATTTTGATTGGCACTTCGATTTCTTTTTCAATAAACTCAATATATTCTTTTAGCTCAACTGGCAGTTGATCATAAGACGTCAATCCAGTTAAATCTTGTTTCCATCCTTTAAATTCTTTGTAAACCGGCGTAACATTTTCCGGTTCGATGTTGTAAGGGAAGTGAGAAATGTTTTGTCCTTTGTAGTTGTACTCTGTACAAACTTTTAGAGTTTCAAATCCGGAAAGAACGTCACCTTTCATCATCATTAATTGTGTAACTCCGTTAACCTGAACCGCATATTTTAAAGCTACTAAGTCTAACCATCCGCAGCGTCTTTGTCTTCCTGTTACCGAACCAAATTCGTTACCAACTCTTGCCATTGTAGCACCCACTTCGTCAAAAAGCTCTGTTGGAAAAGGCCCGCTTCCTACACGGGTAACGTATGCTTTGAAAATTCCATACACTTCTTTGATTTTGTTAGGAGCAATTCCTAAACCTGTACAAGCTCCTGCCGCAGTGGTGTTAGATGAAGTAACGAAAGGATAGGTTCCAAAATCAACATCTAATAAAGATCCCTGAGCTCCTTCACAAAGAATAGATTTACCTGCTTTCTGAGCCTGGTGCATGTATTCTTCACTGTCGATAAAATCTAATTTTTTCAATTCTTCAATAGCTTCGAAGAATTCTTTTTCAAGTTCAGCTAGATTGTACTGGATAGCAACATCATGGAAAGCGATCATAGCTTCATGTTTGTCAGCTAAAGCTCTGTAGCGTTCTTTGAAATCTTCTAATTCAATATCTCCGACACGTAAACCGTTTCTTCCGGTTTTGTCCATATAAGTTGGCCCGATTCCTTTAAGAGTAGAACCAATTTTTGCTTTTCCTTTCGATGCTTCAGAAGCAGCGTCAAGTAAACGGTGTGTTGGTAAAATTAAATGTGCTTTTCTTGAAATAATTAATTTCTTTTTGATATCCAGATTGAATTTTTCTAAACCTTCAATTTCTTTTTGAAAAACTACAGGATCAATTACAACTCCATTTCCGATGATGTTTACTGAATCTTTGTGAAAAATCCCAGAAGGAATAGTTCTTAATACGTGCTTAATTCCGTCAAATTCTAGTGTATGTCCTGCATTTGGTCCTCCCTGAAAACGTGCAATAATATCATAATTTGAGGTAAGAACGTCAACAATTTTTCCTTTACCTTCATCTCCCCATTGTAATCCTAGTAATAAATCTACGGTCATTCTGTTTTTAATTTGCGTTGGGACAATTCAATTTATCCCACTGATTATGTAGTTAATTTTCTTTTTTAATTTTTTGAAATGTCTAAATGTTCAGACTATTATTTTTGTTTTTTGTTTCCGTAGAAATAAAGTGAGTGATTGGTGATTTCAATATCAAATATTTCTTCGATTGTTTTTTTGATGGTCTGAATTCTTGGGTCACAAAATTCAATCACTTCTCCTGAATCTGTCATGATAATGTGATCGTGTTGTTTATCGAAATAAGATTTTTCGTAATAAGCCTGATTTTGTCCAAATTGATGTTTTCTAACCAATGCGCAGTCTAACAATAACTCAATCGTGTTGTAAAGCGTAGCCCTGCTCACACGATAGTTTTTGTTTTTCATTTTGATGTATAGGTTTTCTATGTCAAAATGCTCCTCGCTATCGTAAATTTCCTGAAGTATAGCATAACGCTCAGGAGTTTTGCGATGCCCTTTTTGTTCAAGATACAGTGTAAAAACATTTTTTACAATTTCTTGATTCTTAGTGTTGTCAGTTGAAATAAGTGTCATATCCGGCAAAGATAATTTTTTATTTTTAATGAATAAAAGTTTCGGGTTTAAAGTTTCGTTACAAAATTCTTATAGTTTCCCTAAAAAGTTAGGTTCTGTACTCTCTTGTAACTTTATCAACACCGTCAATTTTCTTAATGGCGTTGATCATTTTCTTTAAAATAGTATTGTTTTGAACGATCACTGCAATCTGTCCGTGAAAAATTCCCGCATCAGTACTCAAAGAAATACTCTGGATATTAACGCTCATATTGTTGGAAATAACACGGGTTAATTGATTGGTAAGTCCTAAAACATCCATTCCTGTAATATTGATAATGGCCTTGAATTCTTCCTGTGAAGAATCGATCCATTTGGCGCTCATGATTCGGTAGGCATAGTTGGACTGCATCCCGATGGCGTTAGGACAATCTTTTTTATGTACCTTAATACCTTCATTAATGGTTACAAAACCAAACACATCATCACCCGGAATCGGGTTACAGCACTGCGAAAGTTTGTAATCCAGTTTGTCATGCTCTGTTCCAAAAACCAGCATATCATAATTACTGCTGATAACGGGTTTGTGAATATCTTCGGCTGCGGTGTCTTTATTTCGTTTAATTTTATTTTTGAAGAAATTAATAAACGAATTGCTTTTCTGTGCCGCATAATCTTTTAACTGCTGGTTTTCGATAGCACCGATTCCAACACGGTAAAATAAGTCTAAACTGGTTTTTAACTTGAAGAAATTAACTAATTCGTTTGTAACCTGTTCGTTAAGCGTGATTTTTAAATGTTTTAATTTACGGGTAAGTAATTCTTTTCCTTCCTCGCCAATTTTTTTAGTGTTCTCGTTAAGAACGTTTTTAATCTTATTTTTTGCTCTTGAAGTGGTTACATAGTCCAGCCAGTTTACTGTTGGTTTTTGGTTTGGAGACGTAATTATTTCAACCTGATCACCGCTTTTTAATTCGTGGTTTAAAGGAACTAAACGTCCGTTGACACGGGTTCCTCTGGTTTTGATTCCAATTTCGGAGTGGATACTGAAGGCAAAATCAAGCGAAGTGGCTCCTTTTGGCAGTGATTTGATTTCTCCTTTTGGCGTAAAGACAAAGATTTCTTTAGAATATAAATTCATTTTGAAATCTTCAACAAAATCTACGGCATTGGTTTCCGGATTTTCAAGAGCTTCACGAAGCAGGTTCAGCCACGTATCTAGGCCGCTTTCTTCACTGGCTCCATTTTTATATTTGTAATGTGCGGCATATCCTTTTTCAGCAATTTCGTCCATACGTTCGCTTCGAACCTGAACTTCGACCCAGCGCCCTTTTGGTCCCATAACAGTAATGTGAAGGGCTTCATAACCAGTTGATTTTGGAGATGAAATCCAGTCACGTAAACGGCTCGGGCTCGGTCTGTAATGATCGGTTACGATAGAATATATTTTCCAGGCAATGAATTTTTCGTCATGCGGATCTGATTTATACACAATCCGAAGTGCAAATTTGTCGTAGACTTCATCAAAGCTTACGTTTTGTGCCCGCATTTTACGACGAATCGAATAAATAGATTTTGGACGTCCTTTTATGATGTAGTCAATATTTTCAGCGTCTAAAGATTTTTTCAGAACATCTGAAATATCTTTGATGTAAGCATCCTGCTGTTCTTTGGTTTCCCTGATTTTGCTTACGATATCATCGTAAACGGCAGGTTCGGTATATTTTAAGCCCAAATCTTCCAGTTTGGTTTTGATATTGTAAAGTCCCAAACGGTGAGCAAGAGGCGCATAAATGTATAAAGTTTCAGAAGCAATTTTGGTTTGTTTGTATTCTGCCATCGAATCCATAGTCTGCATGTTATGAAGACGATCGGCAAGTTTGATCAAAATTACCCGTACGTCATCATTCAGGGTCAGAATCATCTTTCTGAAATTCTCTGCCTGCATTGAAGCATTTAAGTCTTTTTGAACTAAAGAGATTTTCGTAAGGCCTTCTACTAATTGTGCTACTTTTGGATTAAATAAGCGTTCAATGTCTTCAACCGTAATGGGAGTATCTTCTACAACATCGTGCAGTAAAGCCGCAGCGATAGAGGTCGCTCCCAGACCAATTTCTGAAGCAACAATTTTTGCCACTGCAATAGGATGAAAAATATAAGCTTCTCCAGACTTACGTCTCTGTTCTTTGTGTGCATCAACAGCAACATCAAATGCTTTCCGAATTAATTTTTTGTCAGTTGGGCTTAAAGTCTGGTAACTTATTCGAAGTAATTCCTTGTATTCCTGCGCAATAGCTTTGTTCTCTTTTTCAATATCTATTTCTGTCATAACGGCATAGTTCAAGTACTAAAAATACATATTAGTGCTGAGATACGCAAAAAAACAACTCCAATTATGAATTAAATTTAAATCATTTTCTGCTGAAAGAGCAAACGTTTTTACAAGACCTGTTTTTTATGAGAAATTAGAGTGTTTTTTATGATTTTTGATATTTAATTTCAGTTAAAAAGGCGTTTATTGCCATTTTGCCTGAATTGAACCTAATGTTTCTAAATAAGCTTCAGGCATTCTGTCTTTTAAACTGTCAATTTGTTCTTCCGAAAGTTTATTGAGTGTTTCATTATCCCGGCTGGCAAGCTTAAATGTCTCTCTAAATAGTATAGGCTGAATTTTATTAATCCAGTTGTATTCAAAATTGTTTAGTGCTGCTTCTAAAATAAAAGAACAGTTTGTATCGCTATTGATTTCCTGAATTCCAATTTTTCCGGAAGTATACATTCCAAATAGGGCACTATGAGCCAAAACATCATTAAGATTAAATTCTATTATAATCTTTTTGTTTTTTGCTACTAATGTAAGCAGTACAGAATTAGTAATTTTTAAGTATTGAAGTATTGAGGTAGAATCATTTTGATTTTGATCCTCTGAGATGAATGCTCTTAGTAATTCCGGGTAATCTTTAGCTTTTAATACAATTAACGGAAATTTTTTTTCGTCATCGTTTAATTTTGCCACATGTACTTCAACAATAGAAGCATAAGGAGTTTTTCCAAAAACGGCAGAAAGTCTGTCAAATAATTTCATTTAGATAAAAATTAGAAAAGAATTACAATAGTAAATTAGTGTCCTAAAGTATTATTTTTTTTTAATTCTTTACGGAATAAAATGAGGATTTTTAACTAAAAACCGCGCTGTCTTTTCGCTTCAAAAATTAAAATAGCAGCAGCGACAGAAACATTCATGCTGTCAATTTCGCCCTGCATAGGGATAATGATATTCTGTGAAGCTTCGTCACGCCATTGCTGTGTTAAACCAGTAGCTTCTGTACCTACCACCAAAGCGGTTGGAGTGGTAAAGTTTTGGGTATGGTAGGAAGTTGAATTTTGTAAAGTAGCACTGTAGAAATTAATCTTTTTTTCTTTTAAAAAGGCAATAATTTCTTCTGTTGTTCCGGTTGCAATCTGATTAGTAAAAAGACATCCAACGCTGGAACGCACAATATTTGGATTGTATAAATCACTTTTTGGATTGGCGATTAAAACAGCGTCCAGATTGGCAGCATCTGCAGTACGTAAAACGGCTCCAATATTTCCCGGTTTTTCTAAAGATTCAACAACCAGAATTAATGGATTATCCGATAATTTTAAGTCCGATAATTTTAAAGATTTGGTTTTGGCTACGGCCAGAATACCTTCAGTAGTATCGCGATAAGCCAGTTTTTGATAGACTTCTCTATTGATTTCAATCAGCTGAAATGAGTTTTGAATTAGTTTGCTGATTTCGTTTTCAGTGACTAATTCAGGTAAAAATAAAACCGTTTCTATTTCGTAACCCCCTTTTATGGCCAATGAAATTTCACGTTGTCCTTCAATCAAAAATGTTCCGGTTTGTTTTCTGGCTTTGGCTTTTTCCTGTAACAAGACCAGTGATTTTATAAACGGATTCTGAACGGAAGTGATTTGTTTCATTTTTTTAAGGCTCAAAGTTGCAAAGCTGCAAAGGTACAGAGTTTTTTTCTTCCTGCAATTTTTTTAAAACCCTGCAGGTACAACAAGAAAGTTTCTTTGCCGCAAATTATACTAATCCTATCTTCATGAAAATATTTGTAATTCACGGCGTAAAGATTAAAAAATTATTTCTCAAAAACTTCTTTAATCTCAGTTTCAACGGGATGATTGGTTTTGAAATCATATCCCATCAGTTTGGCTAAAGTCTGCGCAAACTGCTTTTGATAGAATTGTGATACTGTTTTGATTTCTCCTTTTGGGGCGATTTCAGGTCCCATGGCAGCGAACCAGATTTGTGAAGCTCCTTCTACATCAGCTCCGTGATCTGTCCATTTTGCTTTTATTTTATCGCCTCGTCCGTGGTCTGTGGTTATAAAAAGAGTGGTTTTGTTTTTATACTGCGGGTCATTTTGAACAAAATTCCAGATTTCCTGAATCCATTTATCTACCTGGTTTGCAGCGTCCAGATACGAGCGGTATTGTGCATGATGCGCCCATTCGTCGGTTTCTCCATAAGCGATATACAGTACTTTGGGCTTTTTGTTTTTGAGTTCATCTAATGCCTGATAATGTGTGAAAACATCCAGACATTCATCCATATGAAAAGGTTTGAACGAATTGTCACGCATTTCATTTAATAATTGTTGAGCAGCCGTAGGTTTGTTTCCGCCGACTTTATCAAAAGCAGAAATTACCGGAAAACCGCTTCTTTCTTCGTTTAGAATTCGGTCAAAAGCATCCCAGGCACCAAATGCTGCGGTTTTACCTTTTAGTTTTGACTGTTGGTTTAGAAATTCTAAAACATTTACGTTTGGATTGGGTTTGTAGCCATTTGAGTTTACCTGAAGATCTACGTTTCCGGTCATGATTTCACTGTAACCCGGATAACTAAACCAATACGGATTAGCAGTATCGACTTTGTTTCCTAAATCACGATTGCCGTAAATCTGCCCTTTTGTAACGATCTCCGACCAGAAAAAAGGCATTATTTTTTGACGTGATACTTCGGGATTTTCGCCTGAATATTTTTTATAGATATAGATGCTGTCTCCCTGATTGAATTTTTTATCATTGGCAATTGCCGGATCTAATCCCTTAAAAACTTCCTGCCATCTAAAACCGTCAGTAGTAATGATAATAATGTTTTCAGTTTTTTGTGCTGAAGTTAAAAAACTGATCAAAAGCAGCAGCGTTAAAAATAGTCTCTTCATTTTTTTATCTTAAAAATTAAAAAATCTAAAGTTATTTATTAAAATCCTTTTTGATAGTTAATTAGTTTTAAGAAATGAATAATTTTTACTCTTATTAGTTTTGCTGAAAGTTAATTATTTTTTGTTTTTAAGTATTTAACTGCTTCTTCGAGTGTCCTGTCTTTATTTTTTAAATAGTCATCCAGAGCAGGTATGATTTCTATGTCTGGTTTTATCCCGTAGCCTACAAATTCCCTTCCGTCCGGATAAGTATCTTTTTTAGTGCAGACTCTGGCATATCCGCCTCCGGGCAAATCAAACAAAAAGGGCTGTCCTGTGCTTCCAAATGATTTTTCGCCCATTTTAATCATGTGTTTTTGATTATCGGCAAAAATTAAGAAATCTTCTGCTGCAGAAGCTGTGTTATGACTCACTAAAATTACGGTTGGAACTACAATTCTTCTGGCATTTAATTGAATTGTGGTTGGATTGTATTCTAAATCAAAATAGAATTGATCATGATAAGACAAATAGGCTTTTTTCTTCCACGGAACGTTTATAGTATCCTTAGCATCTATATATTTTCCCCATGCTTTGTAAACAGGAAGATGGTCTCTGGTTTTTAGCCGTGATCCATAAAGAATAGTATCGTTTGTAAGGTATTGTAATATCTCTGTTCCAACGTTTGTACTGCCGCCGCCATTATTGCGTAAATCGACTATTAATGATTTGGCTTTGTATAATTCGGGAAGTTTAGTAACAAACAAACTATCTATTTTTTCATCACTGAATGAATTTAGCGAAATATAAGCAGTTTCTTTATTTACCCATTTAAAATCGAAAAGTTTTTTCTCAGCTTCGGCGGGAAAAACTTCTTTTTCCTCCGTTTTTTTATGCGTTAATGCCAGTTCAATTATTTTTTTGTTTGGCTTTTTTATTTTAACTGTAAAAGTTTCGCCTTCAAGGCCTTTTAATAAGTTCGAAATACTTCTGTCTTGCAGTATATAATCTGTAGATGAGGAGATGTAGGGAGAAACATTCTCATCAATAAACTTTTGAGTGGGTTTGCCATTAACTTCAATGATTTCACTTCCAGCCGGAATTTCATCTTTTTTGCTAAGATTTGTTCGAACGATTATGGCTTTGTTTTCAATGTTTTTGATGAAAATTTTGTAGTCACCAAACATTGCAGTCATAGGTTCAATACTTTTTGGATAATAAATATTGGTATGTCCGTCTTTTAATAAAGCACAAAATTTTTCAAGTTCACGATAGTATTCATAATCGTTGGCAGTATTTTGAACAACAGTAATAAGTTCTTTGTATCGATTATCCCAGATCGTTCTGTCGACTTTGTCAAGATAAACAAAGTTGTAATTGACTTCCTGCCAGAATTTTGAAAGTCCGTAAACTTTATCGCTTGGGGTTAAGGTATTTGGGATTTGCCCAAAAAAAGTTACCGTAAAAAGTAAGAAAACGGCCGTAAAGGTTTGTTTCATTTTTGATTGATGATTTTTGATTGATGCAGGAAATAAATGTTTTACAAAATCCCTCTTGCTTTAATTTCCAGATATTTATTAATGGCATCCAAAGTAAGATTTTCCGGCTGCGTTAAAACAGAATGTATTCCGTATTTCTTTAGTTCATTAACGATTAAACGTTTTTCGAACATAAATTTTTCGGCGATTACTTTATCGTACACTTCCTGAATCGTATTGGTTTTTTGATTGATGATACTGTTTAGTTCGGTATTCTGAAAGAAAACCACCACCAGTAAATGGCTTTTTGCAATTCCTTTTAAATACGGTAACTGTCTGTTTAGGCCGTCCATGGTTTCAAAATTGGTATACAGGATAATCAAACTTCTCTGGTTGATGTTTTTTTTGATATCGGCATACAATCTGCTGTAGTCACTTTCAAAAAAATCGGTTTTGATATTGTACAAAGTTTCCAGGATTTTCTGCATCTGTGAACCTCTTCTTTCTGCAAAAACACGATTTTCTACTTTTTTGGAGAAAGCAAAAAGCCCGGCTTTATCCTGTTTTTTCAAAATGACATTTGACAAAACCAAAGTGGAATTGATAGCATAATCCAGTAAGCTCAATCCGTCAAAAGGCATCTGCATAACACGTCCTTTGTCGATAGCCATATAAACCGACTGTGATTTTTCGTCCTGAAACTGATTGACCATCAGCGCATTTTTTTTGGCTGTGGCTTTCCAGTTCAGGGTGCGAAGGTCATCGCCCTGCACATATTCTTTGATTTGCTCAAATTCCATGGTATGGCCAATTCGGCGAATTTTCTTAATTCCGTATTGATACAGATTATTTGAAAAAGCCAGTAAATCGTATTTTCTGAGCTGAATATAGGAAGGGTAAGTAGGAACCATCTGGTCCTGTCCAAAAGTAAACCGTCTTGAAATAAGCCGTAACGGAGAAGAAACATACATATTTAAACTTCCAAAATGATATTCGCCTCTTTCCGTTGGACGCAGGTCGTAGCCAAATTCTTTTTGTTCGGAAGCTTTTACGTTTTTTACCATTTTAAAATCCCGAACCTGAAACTGAAACGGAATCTCGTCAATTATTTTTATTAAAATCGGAAAAGTATAAAAATTCTTGATCTGAATGTTTACAGGATTCAGATCTCCGTTTGAAAGTTTTTCGGGCGTGATTCTTTGGGCTTCAATACCGTTTTTCGAAACATACAGAATAAGGATATCGAGACCTAAAAAGGTGCATAGAATTAAAATAAGAAACCAGACGGCATTATACAGAACCGGAAAAACAAAGGCGCAGACAAATAATCCTATAATGCCCAGAAGCACATAGAAAAAGAAATTATTGAGATATAGACTTTTTAGCAATTTCAAGTTTTCTTATTTTTATATTTTACTAATAAATTTTAGTGCAGGTATCAAAATCAAAACCTTATATTCAGTCGCAGTTTTCAGTTTTTAGTCACAGTACTGAGTGCTGATTAATAAATTAAAACTGTGACTGAACACTGAGACTGAATACTGATAACTATCTCGGAATTTCTACAGTTTCAATGATTTGTTTGATAATTTCAGAGCTGGTAAGTCCTTCCATTTCGCGTTCGGGAGTTACAATCACACGGTGTTGTAAAACCGGAATGGCAGCTTCTTTAATATCTTCCGGTGTAACAAAATCGCGTCCGCGAATGGCGGCGAAACCTTTTGAAGCATTCAGAATCGCAATAGAAGCGCGGGGAGAAGCTCCTAAATATAAAAAGGCATTTTCTCTTGTATTGATTACGATTCGGGCGATATATTCTAATAAGTTCTGCTCTACTCTGATCTGTTTGATCAACCCCTGATACTGGTTTATTTCTGCTGAAGAAAGAATAGTTTTGATGGCTTCTAATTTGCCATGATCCTGTAACAAATGTTCTCTTTGGATAATCAGGATTTCTTCATTTAGTTTTGGGTAATCGATGGTGATTTTAAACAGAAAACGGTCTAATTGCGCCTCTGGCAAACGATACGTTCCTTCCTGCTCAATAGGGTTTTGCGTAGCAATAACCAAAAACGGAGCGTCTAGTTTATAGGCAGATCCGTCAATAGTAATCTGACGTTCTTCCATAACTTCAAAAAGGGCAGCCTGGGTTTTAGCCGGAGCACGGTTAATCTCATCAATTAAAATCAGATTAGAGAAAATAGGGCCTTTTTTAAATTCAAATTCAGAATTTTTCAGATTAAAAACAGAGGTTCCTAAAATATCTGAGGGCATTAAATCCGGCGTAAACTGGATTCGGCTGAAACCAATATGCAGCGTTTTGGCCAGTAGTTTTGCGGTTATTGTTTTGGCAACTCCGGGAACCCCTTCGAGCAATACGTGTCCGTTTGACAAAATAGCAACCAAAAGCTGATCGACCATTTTTTGCTGTCCGACAATTACGGTTTCAATTTCTTTTTTGATCGTATTTACATGATCTAAAAGCGGAGTTAGGTTGATTCTAGTTTCAAAATTCACATTTTCGTTTGTGATTTCTGTTTCTGGTGTTGTATTATCGTCCATGCTGACTCTGTTTTTCTAATTGTGTTTTTATATATTTTTTTTAGTGTAAAATCTTTTCTATGGCATTGTTAATCCGGATCAGATCTTCTTCGATTCCGGCATGATAGCTGTTTCGGCGTTCATTAATTAAAAAGACAAGTTCCTGTATGTCTTTTTCGTCTTTGCCGGTTTTATGCTGCAGTTTTTTGATGAATTCTTCATCCAGCTTTGTGGTGTCAATTAAATATTCTGTACGGATTCGTTCTAAGAAATAAATGATTTTTTTATCAATTATATTCTGATGGTCACCTTCCTGATAATATAAATTTCCAATGGTTTTCGTGAAATCGATCGTTAAATTGGACAATGGCTGAATAATAGGCACAATTCGCTGTTTTCGCTTCGCATTAAATACAATAAAGATCAGGATACCAATTAAAGAAAGGTATAAAGCCCATTCCAGGGCCGGCTGGCTTAAAATATAACGCAGCGGCGATGAGGAAATACTCTCATCATTCTGCAGTTTGGTATACCAGAAAATATCCCCTTTCGGAATATAGGACAACAGGTTTTCGGTGTATTGGTAACGGTCCTTTTTTAACAGATTATAATTGGTAAATGCCACAGGGTAGAGGTGCAGAAAGAAATATCCGTTTTTATAGGGAACCTTTATAAAATTGATATTTTTTTCGCCTTTTGGATTTCCCTGATACCCCAAAACGGTTGTATTAAGCGTATCTATTCTCGAGAAATAATCGGCAATATCACCAGTTGATTTGTATGTTTTCCGACCCAGGTTTTTATTGGCCAGCCAGACAACTGCATCAGCCGTTGGACGGAAATTAGAGTTGTATTCCACTTTTAAACTGTCCAGTAAAAGCCCCGGGAAATTGTTCATGCTTAAAAAAGCATTATTTCCGTGTGATACAAAATACATAATCTCTTTCATTGACTGGTCATCAATGTTATTTTTAGGAGAAATATTGATAAATGTTCCTTTTACGGTGTAGTTTTCTGCTAAGGAATCACTATCGTATTTTGAATCCAGGAATTCGTATGGTGTTATGGTAGAAATTCTTTCGACTTTCTGCTTTTTAAAGATACCGGCAATTTCATGATCAAAAACATATAAGCCAAAAGGAATCTTGTCATTGACAGAATAAGTAGGGCGCCAGTCAACCGGTTTTGGTTTATTGCGGTCTGAAACCAGAATCAGGACGAAAATAAAAACCAGTACACCAATGTATATTTTGATATTCTTATTCATTAACTAAAGGTTTTTATAGCATTCTTAAATCGGTTCTGAGTCTTGCTGAAAGTAGTTTCATCGATCTCAAATTCGCCGTACCAGATATAATTATACAG
This sequence comes from Flavobacterium sp. FG19, assembly GCF_057809475.1. NCBI lineage: Bacteria > Pseudomonadati > Bacteroidota > Flavobacteriia > Flavobacteriales > Flavobacteriaceae > Flavobacterium > Flavobacterium sp. FG19. The sequence continues at coordinate 48,868 of NZ_JBMDKA010000016.1, forward strand.
GTAAGACAAATAGGTAAACTCTTCTCTGTGAGCTGGTTTTTGAAGTTCGTACAGATAATCTGAATTTGTTTTTTCGATATCCCATTCAATATAATTATTCTGAGCCATCATTTTTAAAAGCCAAAGGTAATAGTATCGGATTACAGTACGTTTTTCTCCGGCTTCAAGGCTTTCTTTGATTAATTTTTCAAAATCCAGCAGGTGGATGTTTTTTTCAATATCAGAATAGTGAATCGTTCTTTTATGGGCATTTTTACCAAAAATCCACTGTCCTTCTTTGTTGATTATGGCTTTTACAATCATATAAATAACCAGAACAATGACCAGCACAACTACAATCCTTACGATTATAGTCACAATGTTTAACGAAGTTTCTGTTGTACCTATTGAGAACAAGCGTCTTAAAATACCGGCAAACCAGCTTTTAATGCGGTCCCAAAGACTTTTTTCAGGAGCTTTATGTTCATAAACAAAATCAGAATCGTTATATTTTTTCTGATAATCCTTTGCAAAAGTTTTGGAGGTAACTGAATCGGAATCAATCTGTATGTCTTTTTCAGTATATTTTACCAAAGAAATTTTGGGAGGATCTTCGGTGGGCAAAGAATCCTGCGCAATGGAAATAGTGCAGAAAAAAAGAAACGCTAAAATAAATGACAATCTATTCATTACTGGTTGAATTAATTCGGTTGGGCTTAGATTTTCTGAATTTTTCGGTGTACAATAAAAGGATAAACCAGATAATAAAAGGAAATGATTCCTAAAGTTAACAATATTATAAAACTGCTTAGCCAGTTGGGCATATCGACAGAATATCTGGTAATAAAACCTTCCAGAAATCCGGCACTGATCGTAAAAGGAAAGGTGCTTAAGAAGATTTTAAAACTGTTTTTAAAACCAATTTTAAAAGAATTGATTCTTGAAAAAGTTTTAGGAAACAGGATAGAAGCGCCCAGTATAAGTCCGGCAGCTGTTTCAATCACAATGGCAAAAATTTCCATAGAGCCGTGAATCCAGATCCCGCGTACACTCTGCCAAAACACGCCGTGTTCATAGAAAAAATACTGAAATGATCCCAGCATTATACCATTATACATGGCTACTAAAAAGGTGCCAAATCCGGCAAATATTCCATACATATAACATTTTGCCCCCACATACAGGTTGTTTACCGTAATACCTACAAAACTGCCCCAGTTTGAACCCGAGCCGTAAACAGCCATAGGGTTTCCTTTTTTGATGTTTTCCAGAGTCATATTGACGTATTCGTCACTTAAAATCAGACGGGTAAAATTTTGATCGTAACGAGCGGAAACAACACCAATAGCTACTGTTACAAAAAAAAGCACGAAAGAATATAGAAGGTATCTTTTATACTGGTATAAAAGCAGCGGAACTTCCGTTCTGAAAAATTCAGCTATTCTGTTTTTTTCAGTTCTTTTGGTTTTGTAAATTTTTTGATAAATCTGCGAAGCCAGATGATTTAAGTATACAACCGTCTTACTTTTAGGGTAATACGTTTGAGCATACGAAAGGTCATTCATTAATTGAATGTACAAATTAGCTAATTCGTCAGGATTTTTCTTAGCTTTACCGAAAATAGCTAGCTCAAATTCCAGCCATTTTTGTTTATTTTGTTTTATAAAGGCAACTTCTCTCATTGAGGGCTAAAATATGAAATATGTCAGAATTATCTATTAACACGACGCAAAATGTTAAAATAAATTTTATTGCTGCTTCTGTGGGCGAACGACTAGGTGCTTATTTTATTGATCTGGCAATAAAACTATCGTATATATTTGTTATTGTTTGGGTGTTTTTTTACTGGATCGATATTGACCGGATGATGGTGAATATGGACACCTGGTCGAGAGGAACGGTAATCCTTATATTGTTTTTTCCGCTGATAATTTACTCCATAACTCTGGAAAGTATATTTGAAGGCCAGTCTTTTGGAAAGAAACTGGTGAAAATAAAAGTGGTCAAAATAGATGGTTATCAGGCAGGTTTTGGCGATTATTTAATTCGATGGTTTTTCAGGATTATAGATTTTAGTCTGTTTAACGGTATCATCGGGCTTATTGCTGTGGCTTCCAGTAAAAAATCGCAGCGACTGGGTGATATGGCAGCCGGAACAGCTGTTATTACGTTAAAAAATAAGATTAATATCAGCCATACTATTCTCGAAGATATTGGCGAATCGTATGTTCCGACTTATCCTCTGGTGATCAAATTGTCCGATAACGATATGAGGATTATTAAGGAAACGTATCAAAATGCGATGCGAAAAAATGATCATGAAATCATTTATAAGTTAGTAGCTAAAATAGAAAGTGTTACCGGAATTAAAAACCAGTCCGGAAACAATAGTGATTTTATAAGGGTCGTTCTAAAAGACTATAATTTTTACACCCAGAATATGTAGGGTTTTAAAACAGATAACTTTGCTGATTTGAACTTTTGAACCTCAAAAAATAAATGTTTCACTTATTAGATATTATTGGTACAATGGCATTTGCCATGTCAGGAGCCTTAACGGCAATGCATAAAAAGCTGGATCCGTTTGGGGTTTTTATCATTGCTTTTGTGACGGCAGTGGGCGGCGGTACGCTCCGCGATGTTTTAATTGGTCGTACTCCGGTAGGCTGGATGATGAATCTGCAGTATGTGTATGTCATTATTTTAGGTTTTTTTCTGGCCATTATTTTCAGAAAGAAATTTGACAAATTAAGAACTTCCCTGTTTCTTTTTGATACTATCGGACTTGGTGTTTTTACTTTAATTGGCCTTGAAAGAGGGATTTTAACCGGACTTCACCCTGTAATCTGTGTCGCCTTAGGAACTATGACAGCTTGTTTTGGAGGAGTCATCCGGGATATATTGTGTAATGAAATCCCAACCATTTTCAGAAAAGAAATCTACGCCACGATCTGCATTTTTGGCGGGATCTTATTTTTTGGACTGAAGAAATTAAACATGGAAGATGATGTATTGTACCTTGTAACCTCTGTGGTTATAATCTCGATCCGTTTACTTGCCGTGAAATACAAATGGTACTTGCGGGCTTTTGAACATAAATAGAATTTAGATAAATATATTAATCACAGATTAAAGGGATTAAAAAGATTTTTGACAATCATTGAAGCGATAAAAATCTGCGGCAGAAAATGAAAAGCTTTACTGTAAAAAAATACGATCAAAACGATTACAAAATTTGGAATGACTTTATTGGGCAGGCCAAAAATGCAACGTTTTTATTTCATCGTGATTTTATGGAATATCATAAAGACCGTTTTGAAGATTTTTCACTTTTAATTTTTGAAGACGAAAAACTGCGGGCGGTTCTGCCTGCCAATAAACAGGGAAACACAGTTTATTCACATCAGGGATTAACTTACGGCGGTTTGATTTATAAAGAAGAAACCAGGCAGGTTGCGGTAATTGAAATTTTTAAGGAGCTCTTAGTATTTTTGAATAAGAACGATTTGAAAAAATTATATTTCAAAACCATTCCGTCAATTTATCATCATAAACCATCCGAAGAAATTTTGTATGCTTTATTTCTGGCAGATGCAAAACTAATTCGAAGGGATTCGCTTTCGGTTATCGATTTATCTCGGGAAAAATCAGTTTCAAAAATTAGAAAAAGAGCCGTAAAAAAAGCAATTTCAAACCAACTTGTCATTAAAGAAGAAGCCAATTTTGAATTGTTCTGGAATGAAATCCTGATTCCGAATTTAGAGAAAAGACATCAGGCAAAACCAGTTCATTCGATAGAAGAAATGAACCATCTGCGATCTCTTTTTCCGGAGAACATTCATCAGTTTAATGTTTATTATGAAGATGAAATTGTAGGGGGAACTACTATTTTTGAGACCGAAACCACAGCACATTGTCAGTATATTTCCAGAAATCCTGAAAAGGAAAATTGGGGAGGTCTGGACTTTTTGTTTGATTTCTTAATTCATAAAAGGTTCAGCAGCAAAAGGTTTTTTGATTTTGGAATTTCAAATGAAAGTCAGGGCAGAAGCATCAACCAAGGGCTGACGTACTGGAAGGAAAGTTTTGGGGCCAGTACAGTGGTGCATGACTTTTATGAAGTGGAAACTTCTAATTATAGTAAGTTAAATGGTATTTTTGTCTAAAAACCAAAAGCAATGATTTCATTTCTTGATCTAAAAAAAATAAACCAACCGTACGAAACCGCCTTTCAGGAAAAACTGAAAATGGTTTTAGACAACGGCTGGTATATTTTGGGAAAAGAAGTGGAAACTTTTGAAAAGGCTTTCGCAGAGTATTGCCAGGCTGATTATAGTATTGGAGTCGGCAATGGTTTGGATGCTCTGGTTTTAATTTTTAAAGGGTATATCGAACTCGGAAAACTTAAAAAAGGAGATGAGGTTATTGTGCCTGCGAATACTTTTATTGCGAGTATTCTGGCCATTTTACAAGCCGGTTTGATTCCGGTTTTGGCAGAACCAAAATTACAAACCTATAACATCAATCCCGATTCAATTCCCGAAAAAATCACATCCAGAACAAAAGCTGTTTTAGCGGTTCATTTATACGGACAACTCGCCGAAATGGATAAAATACACGAAATAGCGGCAGCTCATAATCTGGTTGTAATAGAAGACGCAGCACAATCGCACGGAGCATTGACAAATGATCAATCCCAAACTCCGGGTTCCAAATCCCGGAAAAATATATCATCAGCGGCTGCTTATAGTTTTTATCCCGGTAAAAATCTGGGCTGTCTGGGCGATGGAGGGGCTGTTACGACTAATGATTCCGAATTGGCAAAAGTGCTGTATTCTCTGCGGAACTATGGTTCAGACAAAAAATACCATAATGAATATAGTGGCGTAAATTCCAGATTAGACGAATTACAGGCTGCTTTTTTAAATTTGAAACTGCCCAATCTGGATGCTGATAATAAAAAAAGAAGAGCAATTGCGAAACGTTATTTGTCGGAAATTAAAAATGAGAAGATTGAACTTCCTTTCTGGGATTCTTCTGATAACCATGTTTTCCATCTGTTTGTTATTCGAACTAAAAACAGGGATCATTTACAGCAGTATTTAACTGAAAATAATATCCAAACGGTTATTCATTATCCTGTTCCGCCGCATAAACAAAAAGCGTTTCCTGAATGGAATAGTTTGTCATTTCCTGTTACAGAGCAGATTCACAATGAAGTTTTGAGCCTGCCGATGAGTCCGGTTTTAGAAAATGCAGAAATTGATTATATTGTTGAGGTTTTAAACCGATATTAATTTTGAGGAATTACAATGGCAAGATTAAAATCAGCTTTAAAAAGAATCGTTCCGGAAATCCTGTGGATTTCACTTATAAGGTTTTATAATTTTACAAATCTCCGTGCCCTGTATGATGGATATCAAATTAATAGAGCACCTAAAATCCATCAGAAAGCCCTTGAAATGGTCAGAAAAAAAGAAAAGGTAAAAGCTGCTTTTTTTTTAATTCATGAATCGGTTTGGAAGTATGACGTGTTATTTGATTTAATGCTGTCTCATCCCAGATTTGAACCTGTAATTTTTGTCTGTCCGGCTGTAAATTTAGGGAAAGAAAACATGCTTTTTGAGATGAATAAGTCTTTTGAAGCATTTCAAAAAAGAGGTTATGATGTAATTAAAACCTACAATGCTATAACAGGGGAATTTCTGGATGTAAAAAAAACTTTTACCCCGGACATTGTTTTTTTTACCAACCCATACGAAGGCCTGCAGGATCATCGCTATTACATTAAGGAGTTCTCAAAAACGCTGACCTGTTACGTACCTTATGCGGTTATGACCACAAATTATGAGGCGTTTTACAATTTGAATTTTCACAATCTGGTCTGGCGAATTTTTTCGGAAACACCTATTCATAAAAAAATTGCGGAAGAAAAACAAAGGAACAAAGGCAGGAATAATGTGGTAACAGGATATCCGGGATTTGACCGGCTTTTAATTACTAAAAAGCCTGATAGTGAGGTTTGGAAAAATAAAAATCCAGCCTTAAAGAGAATAATCTGGGCCCCTCACCATTCCATGCATGAACTTAATAAAGTATCTAATTTTTTAGAATATTTTGATGTTTTTTTAAAGTTGGCTGAGACTTATAAGAATCAATTACAGATCGCTTTTAAACCGCATCCCTTCTTAAGAAGTAAATTAGAAAAAGAGGCAGAATGGGGAAAAGAAAGAACAGCACTTTATTATGATAAGTGGAGTGATTTGGAAAACGGCCAATACGAAAATTCAGACTATACGGATTTGTTTTTAACCTCAGATGCCCTTATTCATGACTGCGGTTCGTTTATGGCAGAATATCTTATTACAGGAAAACCTGCTCTTTTTATGGTAAGAGATGAGGCGGTTATGAAAGAATGGAGTGCGTTTGGAGAAAAAGCTGCTGCAGTACATTATCAGTCAAGAACTGAAAAAGAAGTAACAGATTTTATTGAGAACGTTGTACTTAAAGGAAACGACCGGATGCGGGAAGAACGAAATAGTTTTGCAGCGAATAATTTAATACAAAAGAACCATTTAACGGCATCTGAAAACATTATGAATTATCTGGAAAATCAGATTTTTGAATAATTTTGAATCAATAAAAACAATACATGAACATAGCTGTCATATTAGCAGGAGGTACAGGAATACGATTAGAAAAATCGCTGCCTAAACAATTTTTTAAAGTTGCCGGAAAGATGGTTATTGAGCATGCTGTTGATGCCTTCGAGAAAAATGAATTCATTGATGAAATTGCTATTGTGATTAACAGTCATTACCTTTTTATGATTGAGGATATGATTATTAAAAACGGATGGAAGAAGGTAAAAAAGGTCTTAATTGGAGGAGAAGAACGCTATCAGTCCAGTTATGCAGCGGTTAAAGCTTATGAGGAATCAAAAGAGGCAAACTTAATTTTTCATGATGCCGCACGGCCTTTGGTGAGTCAGCGGATTATTAATGATGTGGTAAAAGCAATGACTCACTATAATGCGGTGGATGTTGCGATCAATTCGGCAGATACTATTATAGCAGTTGAAAATGATATTATAAAAGAAATTCCGGAGCGGATAAAAATGCGAAGAGGGCAGACACCGCAGGGATTCAAACAGGAGATTATTGCCAAAGCCTATGCGCTGGCCTTAGAAGATAAAAATTTTAAAGTAACAGATGATTGCGGAGTTGTAAAGAAGTATCTGCCTGAAGAGGCCATTTATGTTGTAAAGGGAGAAGAAGTGAATATGAAACTCACCTATCCCGAAGATACTTATTTACTGGATAAATTGTTTCAGTTACGTTCTGTTGAAATTCAGAATATTGTACTAAAACAAGAAGATTTGTCGGACAAGGTTTTGGTTGTTTTTGGAGGTTCTTACGGAATAGGAAAAAGTATTGTGGATTTGGGAAGGTTAAACGGAATTCGGGTTCACAGTTTTTCCAGAAGTGAAAACAATATCGATATTTCAAATATTCAGGATGTTCAGGATGCTTTAGAAAAAGTATATCAGTCAGAACATAAAATTGATTTTGTTATCAATACAGCAGGAGTATTGTTTAAAGAACCGCTGGAGACCACAAAATACGAGGATATTTTACATTCCATAAATGTTAATTATACAGGAATGGTAAATGTGGCTCTGGCTTCACTTCCTTATTTAAAAAAATCAAAAGGACATATTTTGTTTTTTACTTCAAGTTCCTATACAAGAGGCAGGGCATTTTATAGTATTTATTCTTCAGGTAAAGCGGCAGCGGTTAATTTTGTTCAGGCCGTTTCGCAAGAATGGGAAACATTGGATATAAAAATAAATTGCATCAATCCGGAACGTACGCTGACTCCAATGCGGATAAAAAATTTTGGTAATGAACCTGAAGATACTTTATTAAAACCGGAGACTGTTGCTTTGCGCTGTATTCAGACTTTATTGTCGGGTTATACAGGACAAGTAATAGATGTAAGACTCTAAAGCAGTAAAAAAATGCAGAATACTTCCCTTAAATCAATAGCGGTAAAAGGAGTCTTTTGGTCGGCAGTTGATAAATTTGCCGGTCAGGCAGGGCAATTTATTGTGAGTGTTGTTCTTGCCCGGATTCTGCTGCCGGAGGATTTTGGGTTAATAGGAATGCTGGCTGTTTTTATCGCTTTGTCGCAGACTTTTATTGAAAGCGGCCTGGGGACAGGATTAATTCAGCGGCAGGACAGGACAGATCTTGATTTTTCGACGGTATTTGTATTTAACTTAGTGGTAAGTGGTCTTTTTTACGTAATGTTATTTTTTACGGCACCATTTATCTCTGTTTTTTTTAATCAGCCGGAATTAACAAGTTTGCTGCGCGTATTAGGCATAAGCCTGTTTTTGAGTGCTGCATCCATAGTACAGAAAACCAAATTAGCAATTGCTGTTGATTTCAAATCGATTGCTAAAAGCAATGTGACAGCTGTATTTACAGGAGGAGTATTTGGTGTTATAGCCGCCTTAAACGGATATGGAGTTTGGGCATTAGTGATTCAAAGCCTCACAGGTGCATTAGCTTCATCCGTTTCTTTGTGGTTTTTAAGCAGCTGGGTTCCCTCATTTTCATTTTCACGAAAATCGTTTGACTCTTTGTTTAAATATGGATCCAGATTATTGGCGGCGGGTTTGTATGCCCAATTGTTGAATAATGTGTATAATATTTGTTTAGGGAAATTTTATCCAACAGCATCATTAGGTTATTACACCAGAGCTAAAAGTTTTGCCGATTTATCAGCAGGAACAATTGTTAGTATTATCCAGCAGGCAACATTTCCTGTTCTGACTACAGTTCAAAATGACAGAGAAAGATTAGTTTCTATTTACAGTCGTATGATTCGTATGTCTGCTTTTCTCATTATTCCCATTATGACACTAATTGCGTTACTGGCCAAACCTATTGTTATACTGCTTTTCACAGAAAAATGGATTTCTCTAATTCCGCTTTTACAATGGATGGTTTTTGCGCGTATTTTTCTTCCTATGAGTGTCATTAATATGAATTTGTTAAATGCCATTGGCCGTTCTGATTTGTTTTTAAAAGTTGATTTGTCTAAACTGCCTTTAACCATAGCAGCATTGCTCATTACCATTTCGTTAGGGGTAAAAGCGGTCATAATTGGTCATGTAGTTACGTCAGCGGTATCGTTTGTTATAAATGCCTATCTGCCTGGAAAATTTTATGGTTACGGTGCTCTTAGTCAATTAAAAGATATGCTGCCTGTTTTTGTGGCAGCAGCAGTAATGGCAGTCGTTGTATTTATAATTACCAGTTTCATCAGCGATATAATCTTTCAGTTGTTTCTGGGCGTTTTTTTTGGGCTTCTGACTTATGGATTTACCTGCTGGTTTTTAAAATTAAAAGAACTAAAAGAAGTCCGGGATTTGTTTTTGAGATTCCGTTTTTAATTCTGTATCTGGGAAAAAGAGAAGAACTATTGAGATATAAAAGTAGGTTTGACAGTTTTCTAAAAGGATAGTGATATAGTAACTCTTTTAATTTTTATTCCAGACAGCAGCATATTCGTGAGCGATTTTTAGATAACTGTGTTCTTTTTCTATAAAAGCCCTTGCCCGTTTACCAATTACCGCAATTTCTGCAGGGTTTTCAATTAAAAAAGATAATTCATTTACCAGATAATCAACATCGGGAATTGCATTTATACAGACTCTTTCCTTTAATTTATAGTATTCTGTAAATTCCGCTTCGGCTCCTGTAAATACTGTTTTTCCTTTTGCCATAGCTTCGAGGGCGTTGTATCCCTGATCATACGTAAAGGCCTGATCAAGCAGAATATGGCACTTATTATAGGAGTTTATATATTGAGCATAAGGAACATTTTGAGACTTGATAATTTCTACTTTGTCAGGATATTTTAGTTTGATCTTATTCAGAGCGGTTTCAAAATAATCGATTCCTTTTTGATAATACGAGTATTGGTTAATTCCTAAAAAAATAACGATCTTATTTTCAATAACCAGTTCTTCAAAAAGTAAAGTATCATGATTTATGGGATACGGAATCAGTTTTTTAAATTTAGGATGCAATTTGTTTGCTTCAATATAATCTAAATCCGTAACAATTATTCCATTGCAGTTTTTAAAAACAAAATCATGTATTTTTTTATAATCAGGAGTTAAATATTCCGGAATATATTCATAGTATCTGTGAAGTGCCGGATTTTGCAGATAAGGCTGAATAAGAGATTTTTTATCTTTATTGGATAAATCAAATTGTAAAGTCAGATAATCTACCCCGCAGGACAGTACAAAGACTTTTTTATTGTTTTTGAAAATTCTTCGAATCAGAAAGAGCTCAAACTTTTTAGTTGTTTTTATAGGGCGCTCATTAATAAACTGAACAACATCGTAGTCTTTAAAACGGTTTGATAAAAAATAGAATCTTAAGCCATGTTCCAGATTTGCGATGTCAAATTGGGTTATTCTATAGATAGCCTGTCTGAAGTAATTCACTACTTTTAATCGGCAGAAAGTATAATCGACAGAGTAATCTACCGGGAAATTTCTAAAGCCGTTGCTGTTTGAAACAATTTTTACAATATGTCCCTGTTTGATTAATCCTTCTTTTAGGGAGTTATGCAGACGGCTGTATTCACCAACAAGCAGAATTTTCATGTTTTAATAATTACAGGGTTTTACAGGATAGCTGCATCTATAAAGAAGAAGGCTGTACGAGCAATTAATTATTGTATTTTCGTTGTAAATTTAGGTATTCAAAAATAATATGCAAACCCCAAAATATAAAATTGCCTTAATAGGATATCGGTTAAATGGCGGAGGACTCGAAAAAGTAATGTCGACTTTATCTGTCTATTTTGATAAAATGGGGATAGAGGTTCATAATATTCTTTTTGTTGATGATATAGTTTTTCCTTATTCAGGTGTTCTCGTGAATATTGGAAAAATGAAAACAGAGACAAACAAAGTTTTTGGTAAACTAAAACTACTGCTGTTTTTTAATAAATATCTGGAGCAGAATCAGTTCGATTTTGTTATCGATTTCCGGTATCGTGTAAAACCGCTGCAGGAATATATTATAGCCGCATTTATTTACAAGGCCAATACAATATACACAGTTCATAACTCCCATTTACAAACCTATCTGCCTGATTCCGGATTTTTAACCAGACAGATCTGCAAAGGGAAACAGGCTGTTGTTTGTGTTTCAAACGGAATTAAAATGCTGGTGGATGAAAAATTTAAGCTTCAGAACAGCGTTTTGATTTACAATCCGGTTGATTTGGAAGCAATAAAAATTAATGCAGACGAAACTGTCGAAATTGAGCTGCCTTATATCATAGCTGCCGGAAGGTTTGATGCTGATAATGTGAAACAATTTGACAGATTAATTAAAGCTTTTGCCAACTCTGTTCTTCCCCAAAGAGGAATTTCGCTTGTATTATTAGGAGACGGACAGCTTAATCGTTTTTATAAAGAAACGGCAGATAAGGCAGGGATTGGAGATAAAGTACATATTTTAGGTTTTAAAAACAATCCTTATAAATATTATAAAAGAGCCTTGTTTATGGTTTTGTGCAGTAAATATGAAGGATTTGGTATGACGCTGATAGAGTCATTGGCATGTGAAACGCCTGTTGTTTCATTTGATTGTGTTTCGGGACCGGGTGAAATTATTGCCCATAAAGAAAATGGTCTTTTGGTCGAAAATCAAAATTTTAAGGCACTTACAGAGAGCATGAATTTATTTGTTGAAGACAGTATCTTGTACAATCATTGTAAAAATAATTCTTTAAACAGTGCCAAACGCTTTTCGATTGAAAAAATAGGGAAGCAGTGGCTGGATTTAATGCGAATTAATATAGTAGTAAAATGAATATAAAAATCATATCTATCCCTAAAATAGAAGAACGCAGAGGTAATCTTTCGGTAATAGAAAACGATACGGTTCCTTTTGATATAAAAAGGGTTTATTATCTTTATGATGTACCAAGCGGTGCAGAACGCGGCGGGCATGCACATAAAAAACTACAGCAGTTTCTGGTGGCTTTAAGCGGCAGTTTTGACGTGGTTCTCAAAGATGGAAAAAAAGAACAGATTGTTACATTAAATAAACCTTATGAAGGATTATTAATTAATCCCGGAATCTGGCGGGAGCTTCAAAATTTTTCTTCCGGTTCTGTCTGTCTTGTCGTCGCTTCCGAGGTATATATTGAAGAAGATTATATCAGGGAGTTTGATGAATTTGTAGAATATTCTAACTGTAAACAGAAAAGTTAAGACCTAGTTTTTTGAAGAAGTTATTTGATTTAAGGAAAAAACGTAGATAAGAAGGCGGCAGTTTTAAAAGAAACCCAATCTTTAAATTGATATTCTGTTTATCGGCATTTTTTAGATAAAATAAACTTTTGTCTTTAAAACCAAATACATAATAGCGGAAACCATATTCAATTCGGTATAAATCCAGAAACTTTTTAAGGGATGCATTTTCCTGTTCCTGTATGCTAAACTGCTCAAAATCCATCAGGCGCATAGTGCTTATACTTTTTTTGGACAGACTGTCCGGAATGGCATTATTATAAACAGCTGTAATTGTATTGGTAATGGCAACCGGGTATTTTATTCCAATTTTTGTCCACAATTCTAAATCCTGACCATTTGTAATATCAGGAGTAAATCCTCCAAGCAAAAGTAAAATTTCTCTTGGAACAGCCAGACACGAAGTCCAGGTAATTCTAAAAGGTTTGTTTGAAGCAAAATAATCTTCAACGATTCCGTAAAAGTCAGGATCAATTTTATAATAGTTGGGAATTTGAAAGTGTTTTTTTGAGGTTCTGATTTTATAACGGGAACAATAAATTCCGCAATCCGGATGGTGGTGATACAAATTGGCTAATTCCTGTAAATGATTGGGAAACCAGTAATCATCAGCATCAAGAAAAGCAACAAGTTTTCCCTTTGATTTTTCTATTCCAAGGTTCCGGGCTGCAGATACACCCTGGTTTTTCTGACTGAAGATTTGAATTCTTTTGTCGTTAAACCTGCTTACTACTGTTTCGCTTCCATCTGAAGACTCATCATTAACAATAATGATTTCATAGTCAGTAAAGGTCTGATCAATAACACTTTTTAAGGTGTTTTCGATATAATCAGCTTTATTGTAAAGCGGAATGACAACAGAAAAAAATACCATGGTCGATTATTTTTGTATATTACAATAATACCCAAGTTTATAAAAATCAAGTAAATATAAGTTTGGGTTTCCTGATTTTAAATTAGAAATAATCAGTTTTTTTGTTAAGCGATAAACGGCTTTTATTATAGTGATAAGATACAGCTGTTTCAAAAAAATATAAGTTCTGCTTAATCGAATACTATTTGGATCAATTTTATGAAATAGAACCAGGCCATGCAGATTTTTAACGGCTCTCTCCGATTTTTCAATAAAAGCAGCACTATTCTCATTATTACAGTGAAGTAAAGAATTGTCGATATGAATAACCGGAATTGAATTCAGACGCAGATTTTCTATGAAAATACAGTCTTCATATCCGTAATCACTTATAAATTCAGGAAAGGGAAATTGTAAAAGAATTTCTTTTCTTAAAAATAAATTCCAGGTAAATACAAAATCGTAATTATTCTGAAGTCTTTTGGTTAAAGATTTAGTTTCCCTCTCTCTGCCATATTTCCATCGAAGTAATTTTTCTCCGGGAGGTATACAATCAGGATAAACCACACCTCCAAAAATTACATCAGGCGATCTGGATAATAATTCAGTATACTTTTTAAGATAAGATTTATCTTCCGGCACAGCATCTGCTTCCATAATCAGGATATATTCATACCTTGATTTGGAACTTAATGAATTAATATTCCTTCCTCTGCCTAAGTTCTCGCTATTGGTAAAAAAAAAGCAATTTTTAAGCGTGCTTATCAGTTCGTTTTCATTAGTGCATTTTTCGCTGGCATCATCCTGTACCAAAATTTCATATTCAATCCCTAAATTATCAGCCTGCTGCTTAAGCTCTTCAACCAGCGGCAGAACATTATAATTATAAACCGGAATTAAAACAGAAAGCATTACACGCTTCTTTGCACCACTTCGAAGATTCTTTCATCTTCGCATTTTAATGTTTTAGAAGGGAATTTCATCAGTAAGGCATAATCGTGTGTTGCCATGATAATGGTTTTACCGTTGGCATTGATGGTTTTTAATACTTCTAAAACTTCAGAGCTGGTCTGTGGGTCAAGGTTACCCGTTGGTTCATCGGCAAGAATAAATTCAGGATCGTTAAGCAGGGCTCTGGCGATCGCCACACGCTGCTGTTCTCCTCCCGAAAGCTGGTGAGGCATTTTGTTCAGGAAATCTTTCATTCCTACTTTGTCCAGTACTTCGTCAATTTTGTATTCCATGGCTTCTTTTTCAGTCCAGCCAGTTGCTTTAAGCACAAAAAGCATATTGTCTTTAATAGAACGGTCCGGAAGTAATTTGAAATCCTGAAATACAATCCCAATTTTACGTCTCAAATACGGGATATCTTTTTCTTTAAGAGTGGCTAAATCAAATTCAACAATATGACCTTCTCCTTCTGTAAGAGGCAGATCGGCGTATAAAGTTTTTAGGAAGCTGCTTTTACCTGAACCTGTTTTTCCGATGATGTAGATAAATTCACCATGCTGAACATCTAAATTAATATGAGATAAAATTCTTCTTCCTTCCTGATATATAGTGACTTCTTTAAGAGATAGTACGGTTTGTGACATAATAAAAATGATTTGAATGGTAAAAGTAATAAGTTAACGAATGTATTCAAAATAAATTTCAATCATTTCTGAATAAAACAGGCAAAAGAATACTTGTTTTGGATAGTTTGACAGCCAGCCTTTTGACGCAGGATCTGCTGTTTTATAGCGGCGATTAAAACTTTTGTTCATAATAAAATTAGGAAACGTTTCGTTATAAACGGTATAAAATGATAAATTTGAATACTAAATATAACTAAAATGCGTAAACTTTCCAGGTTCTTTTTATTCCAAATTATCCTTGTTTCAACTACGATTTCTGCACAAAAATCGGCTATTTATACTTATGAACTAAAGGATTTTGACAAAGCACTGGCTTTATATAACGACAAACAATATGCCTCGGCACAACATATTTTTGAATATGTAAAAAATAATACAGCTCCAACCGAAGAAGTAAAATCAGATTGTGCTTACTACATTGCGAATTGTGCGATTCGCACCAATCAGGCCAATGCTGATGCTCTGGTGGAAAAGTTTGTTGAAGATTACCCAACCAGCACCAAACAAAATCAGGCGTATATTGAAGCGGCCCAGTATTTTTTTGAACAGGGAAATTACCCTAAAGCCCTGCAGTGGTTTGATAAGGTAGATGAAAGTTATATGAGCAAATCAGACTCGGACAAATTCAATTTCCAAAAAGGCTATAGTTATTTTAACGCTAAAAAGAAAAAAGAAGCCACAACCTACTTCAATAAAGTAGTCAACTCTCCGGAATATGGTTCACAAGCCAAATATTACCTAGGTTTTATGGCGTATGAAGGCGACGATTACAAAGAAGCAACGAAATATTTTGATGAAGTTTCAGGCGAAGAAAAATACAAAGAAAAACTTTCGTATTACCAGGCCGATATGAATTTTAAGCTGGGTAATTTCCAAAAAGCAATTGATTTAGGCCAGAAAGCCATGGATAAATCCAATGCCATGGAAAAATCAGAGCTGAATAAAATTATTGGAGAAAGTTATTTCAACTTAAAACAATATGGAAAAGCCATTCCATATTTGGAACAATATGCCGGAAAAAAAGGAAAATGGAACAATACCGATTTTTACCAGTTAGGTTATGCGTATTACGAACAGAAAGAATATGAAAAAGCCATTTCGCAGTTTAATAAAATTATTGAAGGAAAAGATTTCGTAGCGCAAAATGCCTACTATCATTTAGGATTAAGTTATTTAAACAGCGGTAAAAAGCAGGAAGCTTTAAACGCTTTCAAAAATGCTTCTGAAATGGATTTCAATGCCCAGATTCAGGAAGATGCTGCCCTGAATTATGCCAAACTGAGTTATGATATTGGAAATGCTTATCAGACCGTTCCGGGAATTTTACTTGATTTCTTAAAGAAATACCCTAACAATTCCAGCCGGTCTGAAGTAGAAAAACTTTTGGTTGATTCGTATATCTCCACTAAAAACTACAAAGAAGCACTTGTTTTACTGGAAAAAAACAGAACGGCCGAAAATAAAGCGGCTTATCAGAAAGTACTTTTTTACAGAGGACTGGAATTGTACAATGAGTCCAATTATACTGAAGCCGGAAAAATGTTTAAAAGTGCCATAAGCGAACAAAAAACGCCTGAGTTTACAGCACGAGCCACTTTCTGGAAGGCAGAAACTGAGTATCTAAACGATGATATGCAGAATGCCTTATTAACGTACAAACAATTTGCGGGACTTCCGGCAGCAAAATCTACAGATGAATATAAAAACATCAACTACAATATTGGATACACCTATTTTAAACTAAAAGAATACGATCAGGCAGCCAGTTCCTTTCAGGCTCAGATAGACAATTCTAAAGAAGACAAAGTACGTTTGAATGATTCTTATCTGCGTTTAGGCGATTCCCGTTTTGTAAACTCAAAATATGCACAGGCAATGGAAGCGTACGGAAAAGCGATGGACGGAAAAAGTGTCGATGCCGATTATGCGCAATTCCAAAAAGCACTTTCGTATGGTTTTATGTCAAAAAATGATCAGAAAGTCAATGAGCTGAACAATTTTCTCAAGATGTATAAAAAATCAGAATACCGCGATGATGTTTTATTTGAATTAGGAAATACGTATGTGACTGATAAAAAGAATGATTTAGCCATTAAAGCTTACGATCAGTTAATTTCAGAATATAAAAACGGATCGTTTACATCAAAATCTATTTTAAAACAGGGCCTTATTTATTACAATTCAGATCGTGATGAACAGGCATTAACAAAATTTAAGAAAGTGGCTGCCGAGTTCCCAAAAACGCCGGAAGCTCTTGAAGCCGTTTCGACAGCCAGATTAATTTATGTTGATTCAGGAAGGGTAGATGAATACGCGGCCTGGGTTAAAACTTTAGATTTTGTTTCGGTTACCGATGCTGAGCTGGATAACGATACTTACGATGCGGCTTTCAAACAGTACAGCCAAAACAACAGCAAACTGGCAATTACCGGATTTGCAGGTTATGTGAGCAAATTCCCTTCAGGTTTACATGCTTTAGAAGCCAATTTCTACTTAGCACAGTTATATTATGCCGAAGGTTCAGAAACCAAATCAACCCAGAATTATCAATATGTAACCGATCAGCCAAGAAGCGAATTTACAGAGCAGGCCTTAAACAGACTGTCTCAGATTTATTTAAAAGCAAAAGATTGCGATAAAGCCATTCCGGTTTTAGTACGTTTAGAAAGTGAAGCCGATTATCCGCAGAATAAAAACTTCGCTCAGGCCAACCTGATGAAATGTTATTATGATAAAAAAGATTATGATAAGTCAGTCGTTTCAGCTGAAAAAGTTCTGGCTAACCCCAAAGCCGATACTAATGTAAAAGCCGATGCGCAGATTATCGTTGCAAGAGCAGCTATTCAGACAGGAGAAGAAGATAAAGCAAAGGCCGCTTATGCAAAATTGTCTACGACTTCAAAAGGAGAGCTGGCAGCCGAAGCATTGTATTATGATGCTTATTTTAAAACTAAAGAAGGAAAATTTGAAGCTTCGAATACAGCGGTGCAGAAATTAGCCAAAAATTACTCAGCGTATAAATATTACGGAGCAAAGGGACTGGTTTTAATGGCGAAAAATTTCTACGGATTAAAAGACAGTTATCAGGCAACTTATATTTTAGATAATGTAATCAACAATTTTAGTGATTATCCGGACGTAGTAGAAGAAGCAAAGAGCGAGTTGAGTGCTATTAAGCTGGAAGAGTCAAAAACGAATTCATCGATTACGAAATAAGAGTTTTAAGAGCAAAGAGAATAGAATCAAGAGAATAGAGCAAAGAACATAGAATAGAGATTTGAAAGAATAGATTATAGGGTTTATATTCTTTACTCTGTTTTCTATATTCTAAAAAAAGAAAAGAAAAGAAATGAGTTTACCTTTTTATATAGTTGACGTTTTTGCTGATAAGAAATATGCCGGAAACCAGCTGGCGGTTTTTTTGGAGGCAGGAAATTTAAGTACAGAACAAATGCAGCAGATGGCACGTGAAATTAATTTTGCCGAAAGTACATTTGTTACCAGACTGGACAAAGAAAACAATAAAGCTGAGATCAGGATATTTACCCCGGCTCATGAAATGCAGTTTGCAGGTCATCCGATAATTGGAACTTCCTGGATCCTGATGAATAAAGTATGGGATAATGCGCCAGCCGAAATAAAACTTGAAGTGCCTATAGGTCCCATTTCAATTCATAAGGATGATGAGCTGATTTGGTTAAAAGCCGCACAGCCTAAATTTTGGGATATTTTTTCAAAAGAAGATATTACAGTATTCACTAATCTGACCGTAAGCGATTTTGAAAACCAGTTTCCGGTACAGGAAGTAACTACCGGAAGTGCTTTTGTAATGGTAGGATTAAGCAGTAAAAGAGCACTTGAAAATTTGGTTCTGGATAAAGATAAAACAGAGGACTGGCTGAAAAAGAATTGTAAAACAGATCACAGAGCCTTGTATTTTTATTATCTGGAAGATGATAAATTATTTAGCCGAATGTTGTGTATTGAACATAACCAGCTGGTAGAAGATGCAGCAACAGGAAGTGCCAGTACTTGCTTACAGGCTTTTTTATTAAAATATCACAAACCGGAATTTGAATTAATCAATTACCAGGGAGATTATATAGGCCGTCCATCTCAAATATATTTTAAAGGCAGATTAAGTGCAGAGCATTTCGATATTAATATAGGAGGAAAAGCACAGTTTGTTGCCAAAGGAGATTGGGAATCTTAAGAATAAAGAAGAGAGAATAAAGAGAATAGAATAAAGATTTTAGAATATAGAAAGAGAACAAAGAGTTTTTAGCGTAAGAATTAAGAAATAGCATATGTTCTATTTTTTATACTCTTTTTACGATACTCTTAAAAAGAAGAAATATGAAATTAAACTGCCGAAATAAAATCATCGTTTTGCTCGTGTTATTTGCTGCCCAGCTTTCGTTTTCGCAAGTTAAGAAAAATGAAAGTATCGGAACTGAAACGGTAAACGTAGTAAAGCCATATTCGCCAACCATATCAGATGCTTTTAAGGTAAAAGAAATACCATCGCTGGATGACGCGGGAAATCAGCCGAAAGAAACTATAAAATACAGCATCCTGTCTGTTCCTGTAGCTTCTACTTTTACTCCGTCAAAAGGAAATGCTCAGGGGGTGGAGAAATCCAAAAAAGAACGTTTGTTTAATAATTATGCAACACTTGGAGTTGGAAATTACGGGACATTAAATGCGGAGCTTTTTGTAACGCAGGATTTAGGAAATAATGATTATCTGGCCGGAATGCTGCGCCATCATTCTTCTCAGGGCGGTATTAAAGATGTAAACCTGAATGATGAGTTTTATGATACAGGATTAAATATTGGTTATGGTGTGAAAAACCGAGAGGTGTCCTGGGGAGTTGACTTAGGGTACCAGAACCAGGTGTATAACTGGTACGGTCTTCCGGCTGATTTCGGGATGACACTGGCACCGGGAACTCAGGAAGACTTAATAAGAGGGATTAATCCAAACCACTCTTATAACACGATTTCTTTAGGTGGAAATGCAGAATTTAATGAAGGCCTTTTTAGTAAAATCTCCACAAGGTTTACTCATTTTTCAGATAGTTTTTCTTCTTCTGAAAACCGTTTTTATCTAAAGCCGACTTTTAAAGTGGATGTGATGGACCAGGCCGTCAATACCAATATTATTATTGATCATGTAAGTGGTTCTTTTGAACATAATTACGCGTGGGACAATGTTGAACCTTTAAAATACAGTTTGACAAACTTTGGGATTGAGCCAAGTTTTGTAGTTCATGAAAATGAATGGACATTAGAGTTAGGGGCTGGATTGTTTTATGCTTTAGATTCAGAAAACAGTGGTAATAAATTTTATATCTATCCAAAAGTAAATGCTTCTTATAAATTAGTCGGCGATTTGATGATTTTCTATACCGGGGTAAATGGCGGTCTGAATCAGAATTCCTATGCCGATTTTGTGACTGAGAATCCGTTTTTGTCACCTACCTTAAATATGAGGCCAACCAGTACGCAATACAATGTTTTTGCGGGATTAAAAGGAAAACTGGCCAACAATGTGAGTTATAATTTAACCGGTTCTTATTTGAATGAAAAAGATAAAGCTCTGTTTAAAAGCAATGATTATACAGAAGACTTTTCGAACCAGAATTATGCTTTCGGAAATTCATTTGGAGTAGTGTATGAAGATATCAGGACTTTTCGTTTTTATGGGGAATTAAAAGCCGATTTTTCGCAAAACGTTTCTTTTGGAATCAACGGAACTTTTAATAGTTATAATACGGATAATGTCGTGGAAGCCTGGAACCTGCCTTCGATGAAACTGAGTTCAAATCTGGATGTAAATATTACCAGACAATGGTATGCAGGACTAAATGTTTTTTATGTGGGAGAACGTAAAGACATGCAGACCAATCTGGATTTAGGAACAGATCCGGTTGTTACAACATTAAAAAGCTATTTTGATGCCAATGCGCATTTAGGATATAAATACAGCGAACGTTTAACCTTCTTCTTAAAATTAAACAATATCGGAAATCAGGCTTATCAAAAATGGCTGAATTATCCGGTGCAGGGATTCCAGGTTTTAGTTGGAGGAAATTATAAATTCGATTTTTAAAATACTTTATTGAAAGATAGTAAGGCACGAAGTTTTTTAAACAGTAAGTGTCTTTTTAGCCATAGGTTCATGAATTTTTTGGAGTAGATTCGTGAATTTGTGGCTATTTTTATGGTTTAATTTTAATCATTATGGAAGTAGTAATCAGACAGGAAAACAAAAATGATTTTAAAAGCATTTTTCAGCTGATAGAAAAAGCGTTTAAAAATCAGGAATACAGTGATCACAAAGAACAGTTTTTAGTAGAAAGATTAAGAAAATCCGAAGTTTTTATTCCGCAGTTATCTATCGTTGCTGAGGTCGACGGACAGATTGCGGGACATATTTTATTTACAAAACTACAGATTATAAATGAATTGAATGTTTTTGAATCTTTAGCACTGGCGCCGGTTTCAGTTTTACCTGAATTTCAGGGAAAAGGGATTGGATCAAAACTTATTTTGTATGGTCACGAACAAGCAGAAAGATTAGGGTATAAATCGGTTGTTTTGCTTGGACATGAAGATTATTATCCCAGATTTGGATATCAGCGCTGCGATAAGTATAATATAAAAATGCCATTTGATGTTCCTGCAGAAAATTGCATGGTAATTTCGCTTGTAAAAGACGGGCTGAAAGAAGTAAACGGAAGTATTGTATATCCGGATGTTTTCTTTGAATAAAAATGTAAATAAAGAAAAAACCTTTGCATCTTTGTTCCTTAAAACCTCAGAACTTTAAAAAGAATGACTTTCAAAGAAAAAATATATTCCCACTATACACAAATGGTTCAGGACCGGATTGATGTTTTTAAAGACATGATTTCAGGACTGACCGAAGATTCTAAAAACGATGCCAAAGGCTCGGCCGGAGACAAACACGAGACCGCTTTGTCTATGATGCATATCGAGCAGGAAAAACTGACCAGTAAATTAAAGGAAGCTATCGAACAAAAAGCAATTCTGGATAAGATAGACGCTTCAAAAACAACCGAAAACATTACAATGGGAAGTCTTGTAAAAGCAAACGGGATTTATTTATATGTTAGTGTGGCGCTTCCTAAAATTGCCATCGACGGCATAAATGTTATTGCGCTTTCTCCGCAGTCTCCTTTAGGAAATCATTTAATAGGAAACCAGGCTGGTTTTCAGTTTGAAATCAACAAGACACATTACACGATTCAGAGTGTCGAATAATCTGATTTAGTTTGTGAAGACTTTTGTCATAGTTAATTGTCGCAAAGTTTCTCATTTCGAGAAATGATAAATAGTATGCTTAGTTGTCACTGGAGTATTCTCGGGAACTATAATCATTATTTAAAAAATAATTTCAGGACAGTTTTTTCTACCGTCTTTACGAATTTTCTATTAGTACGGAATTAACTCAAAAAATAATTCAATAAACCAACGTAAACTTTAAATTTTAAAGCAGTTTTATGCTCCAAATTAAAATTTTGAAGTTTCAGGCTTGTTTTTACTTCTAAATTTTACATTTTACATGTAAAAAAGAAAATATGGTTTTAAAATGTAACTGAAATAATTGTTTGTGTTTTTCAATTGTAACCAATAACGCATCTTTGCCCTATCAAAATAAAATTTAAAAGTTAAAAATATAAAATTATGTGCGGAATTGTATGTGCCTTTGATCTTAAGCAGAAAGCGGAGACTTTAAGACCTCAAGTATTAGAAATGTCAAAAATCATTCGTCATCGCGGACCAGACTGGAGCGGGATTTACAGCAATGATAAAGCGATTCTGTCTCATGAGCGTCTGGCAATTGTGGATCCGGCTTCAGGAAAACAGCCTTTATTTACAGAAGATAAAAAACTGGTTTTAGCGGCCAATGGTGAAATTTACAACCACAGAGATTTACGTAAACAATTTGAAGGAAAATATAACTTTCAGACCGAAAGTGACTGCGAAGTAATTCTGGCTTTGTACAGAGAAAAAGGAGTAAACTTTGTTGATGAATTAAACGGAATCTTTGGTTTTGCCATTTATGATGTTGACAAAGATGAATATTTTGTAGCCCGTGACCATATGGGAATCATTCCGTTGTATATTGGATGGGACCAAAACGGAACTTTTTACGTGGCTTCTGAATTAAAAGCATTAGAAGGATACTGTACTAAAATCGAATTATTCCCTCCAGGGCATTATTTATCAAGTAAAGACGGCGAATTTGTACAATGGTACAAAAGAGACTGGACAGAATATGATGCCGTAAAAGATAACGAAACCAGTATTCCTGAAATCAGAAAAGCATTAGAAGCAGCAGTTCACAGGCAATTAATGAGCGATGTTCCTTATGGGGTTTTACTTTCAGGAGGTTTGGATTCTTCTATTACTTCGGCTGTAGCTAAAAAATTCGCTCAAAAACGTATTGAGTCAGATGACACTACCGATGCCTGGTATCCACAATTACACTCTTTCTCAGTTGGTTTAGAAGGTTCTCCAGATTTAGCTGCTGCGAGAAAAGTAGCAGATCATATCGGAACTATTCACCACGAAATCAAATTTACAATTCAGGAAGGTTTGGATGCGGTTCGCGATGTAATTTACAACTTAGAAACATATGACGTAACTACAGTAAGAGCTTCAACTCCTATGTGGTTAATGGCAAGAGTAATTAAATCGATGGGAATCAAAATGGTTCTTTCCGGAGAAGGAGCAGATGAGTTGTTTGGAGGATATTTATATTTCCACAAAGCACCAAATGCAAAAGAATTCCACGAAGAAAACGTTCGTAAATTAGGCAAACTTCATATGTATGACTGTTTACGTGCAAATAAAAGTTTAGCAGCGTGGGGAATTGAAGGGCGTGTACCATTCCTGGATAAAGAATTTATGGACGTAGCTATGCGTATCAACCCTCAGGATAAAATGATCAACAAAGAACATCCAATGGAAAAATGGGTAGTTCGTAAAGCTTTTGAAGACATGCTTCCTGAAAGTGTAGCCTGGAGACAAAAAGAACAGTTTTCTGACGGAGTAGGATACAGCTGGATTGATACTTTAAAAGAAGTGGTAGCCAGAGAAGTTTCAGATGAACAACTAGCAAATGCGAAATACAAATTCCCATTGCAGACACCAACTTCAAAAGAAGAATATTACTATCGTTCGATTTTCTCAGAGCATTTTCCAAGTGACGCAGCAGCATTATGCGTTCCTCAGGAGGCTAGTGTGGCCTGCAGTACCAAAATTGCACTGGAATGGGATGAAGCGTTTAAAAATCTAAACGACCCTTCCGGAAGAGCAGTAGCCAGTGTTCATGACGATGCCTACGTTAAAGCATAAGCATTTTTAAATTTTTAATTTAGTATATATTGATGAAAAACGTTCTCAGTTTGAGGACGTTTTTCTTGTCTTAAATTGTTAAATTCTATTTTTCAGGCTTTTATAAAAAGTTTTTAGTAAAAAATTACCTCACTTTTTTTATATTTGGCATTCGCCCAAATAAAGTTAAATCACTAAGATTTAGTATTGAAAATGCAGTAAAGAAAAAAATAATATTTAGATTTGCCTGCATTGAGAAATTTTAATGATTTTTTAATGTTAGACTTAAATTGTAAAGTCAGATACCGAAGAATAAAAATAAAAATAGAAAAGTATGTCTGGATTATTGGCCGTTATTGGAAAAGGAAAAGACCCGCAGTTTGTAAAAGAACTTTCTGAAAGAATGTCGCACAGAGGGCCTGATGAAAGTGATATCCACATTATGGAAAATGGCAGTATACTTTGTCATGAAAGCCTGTCGATTATTGATCTAAAGTCAGGGAAACAGCCAATTCAGGGAACAGATAAAGCCTGGATGGTTCATGATGGAGAAATCTATAATTATCAGGAATTAAAAAATACGGTTTTAAAAGACCATACATTCAGAACCAATTCAGATTCGGAAGTGATTGTTCATTTGTATGAAGAATTTGGATATGATTTTTGTAACAAACTCGATGGTGATTTTGCTTTCGTGATTGTCGATGGCGATAAATATATAGCAGGAAGGGATCCTATTGGCGTGAAGCCTTTGTATTATGGTTTAGATGAAAGAGGGAGGATTTATTTTTCTTCTGAAATGAAATCAATTGCCGATCAGTGCAAATCATTTTCAACTTTTCCTCCGGGACACTATTACACAGCAAAAAGCGGTTTTGTAAAGTATTATCACCCTGAATACGAAGATCATAAAAATGCGACACAATCCCTCGATTTAAGCCAGATACGTGAAAGTCTTATCGAGGCAACCCGAAAACGTTTGTTGAGCGAAGTTCCTGTTGGGGTAATATTGTCGGGAGGTCTGGATACTTCTTTGATTTCCTCTATTGCTTCGAGACTGCTGAAAGACAGCGGTAAAAAACTGCCTTCGTTTTCGATAGGGTTAGATGCAGATTCGCCGGATAATACAGCAGCCCGAAAAGCAGCTGAGTTTTTAGGGACAGACCACCATGAAATACATTTTACGGTAGAAGAAGGAGTCGCCATATTAGAAAAAGTCATTTCGCATATCGAAACCTACGATATTATTTCTGTTCGTTCAGGGGTTCCTATGTATTTATTATCTAAAGCGATAATTGACAAAGGAGTAAAAGTAGTGCTTTCGGGAGAAGGAGCCGATGAAATTTTCGGGGGACATTTGTATTTTAGAAATGCACCTTCGGCAGAAGAATTTCAGGATGAAACTATAGAAAGAGTTCAGAAGCTGTTTACGGCCGATTTACTTCGTGTGGATAAAACCACGATGGCGAACGGAATTGAGGCCAGAGTTCCATTTTTGGATAAGGAATTTTTAGATGTTACCATCCGGATCAAAACGGAAGAAAAACAGCCTAAGACTTACAACGGAATTGAAAAATACATTTTAAGAAAAGCTTTCGATACCCCTGAAGATCCTTATCTGCCAGCAGATATTTTATGGAGACAAAAAGAACAGTTTTCAGACGGGGTTGGATACAATTGGGTAGATGAACTAATTGAGTATTGCGCTTCAAAGGTAACAGACGAACAATTGGCAGGAGCCAGCGCTGAATTCCCGTATAATACGCCAACAACAAAAGAAGCCTATTATTACCGCTCTGTTTTTCATAAATATTATCCACAGGTCAGTGCAGCGCAGACTGTTCGCAAATGGATTCCGAAATGGCAGGAGAATCTTGATCCGAGCGGAAGAGCAAATGCAGCCCATTTAAACGGAAATTTTGAAAGTGTAAAATCAGGAATCGCAGTATAAATAAAACAATATTTTAAATTTCAGATTGGAATTTAAACTCTAGGAAGCCGAAACAAAATAGTAAGTATTTGTTTCGGCTTTTATGTTTTTCGGATATTGTAAAATTTAGTTAAATGTTTAAAATCTTGGTTAATGAAATTTTTTCGTTTAAGAAAAATACTATATTTGACTACCATGAATAAAATTATTAAACCAGTTAAACACAGTCTATGAGAAACTTATTGTTAAGTGGAATTTTATGCTGCTCATTGTTTTCACTGAGCTCCGTCTATGCCCAAAAAAAAACAGAAACACCTAAGTATATTACCAATATCGAAGGTGTAAAAGAGTATTCGTTGAATAACGGATTAAAGATTCTTTTAATTCCGGATGCCTCTCAAAGTAATATGGTGGTCAATATTGTTTACAATGTTGGTTCCAGAAACGAAGGTTACGGAGAGAAAGGAATGGCACATTTACTGGAACACATGCTTTTTAAAAGTACTAAAAATTTAGGGGACATTAAAAAGATGCTTTCTGATAAAGGAGGAAATGCCAATGGAACGACCTGGTTAGACCGGACAAATTATTATGAAGTTTTTCCCTCAAGTGAGGAAAACCTCAAATGGAGTATTGAAATGGAAGCCGACAGAATGATCAATGCAACCATTCTGCAGACAGATCTGGATAAAGAGTTTTCGGTAGTTAGAAATGAGTTTGAAATAGGAGAGAATAATCCTGATGGAGTTTTACAGGAAAGGATTCTTTCAACCGCTTATTTATGGCACAATTACGGAAACAGTACCATTGGAAGTAAAGAAGATATCGAAAGGGTAAAAGCCAATACACTTCGTGTTTTTTATGAAAAATACTACCAGCCGGATAATGCTACTTTGGTGATTGCAGGAAAATTTGATGAGCAGAAAGCACTACAGTATGCCGGACAGTATTTTGGTGCAATTCCAAGGCCAAAAAGAGTTTTGGATAAAACCTATACCATTGAGCCGGCACAGGATGGAGAAAAGTACGTAGAGCTTAAAAGAGCCGGAGACAGTAAAAATATCGGAGCTTTGTATCATACTGCATCATATGCTGATAAAGATTATGCTGCGATCGATGCTTTGGGAGAAATTTTAACAGCAGACCCTTCCGGTTATTTGTATAAAGCTTTGGTTGAAACCCAAAAAGCATCCGGTATTTATTTTTGGCAGCCAACGGTCAGAGATGCAGGCTATATTTATTTTGGTGTTGCAGTTCCTAATGATAAAGATGTTAAGGAGACCAAAGAACTTTTTAGAAGCGAACTTGATAAAATTGCATCGACTAAATATACTGATCAGGATGTGAGCAGGGCTAAAGCGAAAATTATCAAACAAATTGAAACTATTAAAAATAATACTATTTCCTATGCAATTAACCTGACTGAAATTATTGGCGCAGGAGATTATCGTCTGGGATTTTTATACAGAGATGCCATTGAAAAATTAACGAAAGAAGATATTCAGAGGGTAGCTGAGAAATACTTTAAGGCAAATAACCGTACAGTAGGAGTGTTTATTCCGTCAAAAGATGAAGAAAGAGTAAAACCAAATGAATATACTGATGAGCAGCTGCTGGCATTTACAAAAGATTACAAAGGAAAAGCCTTAGAGAAAGAAGCAGCGCCATTTGAAGCCTCCATTAAAAATTTAAAACAGAATCTTGTTGAAGGAAAACTGACAAACGGAATAAAATACGGATTAATTAAAAAAGAAATTAAAGGAGGAAAAGTTCAGGCGAATTTCAAATTTCCGGTAAGTAATGAAAAAGAACTGACAGGTAAATCAGATGTTGCCGGAATTTTGGCTCAATTATTAAAAACAGGTACAAAAACACAGACTAAAGAACAGATTCAGGATAAGTTAGATCAGTTGAAATCGTCAGTTAATTTTAATTTTTCAAGACAAACCTTATCCGTTAGTGTTAGCACTTACAAAGAGCATTTTAAAGAAGTAATGGAGATTTTGGGTGATTTATTGGTAAATTCTACTTTTCCTGAAAATGAGTTAACCAAAACAATCAGCGAATACAATACTTATTTAGAATCCAGCTTAAATGATCCACAGGCAGTTGCCTTTACTGAAATCAGCAGACAGACTACCAAATATCCAAAAGGAAGTATTTTTTACACGCCGACAATGCAGGAACAAATAGAAGCTTTCAAAAAAATCAAACAGTCGGAAATTGTTGATTTTTATAAAAATATTCTGGGAGGAAATAATGGTTTTGGAAGTATAGTAGGAGATTTAGATGCTAAAGCTGTTGGAGAAATTTTAGAAAACACATTTGGAAAATGGAATTCTAAATCAAAATACGAATTAGCATTGCCATCTTATTTCGAAACACAAAAATCAGATAAAGATATTATTACACCAGACAAGGAAAATGCTGTTGCTTTAGGACGCATTAGTTTTAAAATGGATCGAAAAAATGCAGATTACCCGGCATTTGTTATGGCAAATGAAATGTTAGGAAGCGGAGGATTTTTAAGTGCCAGAATTCCGATGAGATTAAGAGAAAAAGAAGGAATTAGTTACGGTGCCGGTTCTTTTATTGATGTTCCGGTTAATAATGATGCTGCTTCATGGAGCTATTATGCTTTTCTGAACCCGACTAAAAAGAATGCGGTAGAAACAGCAGCAAAAGAAGAAATCGCAAAAGCACTAAAAGACGGATTTACGGCAGAAGAATTAAAATCTAATCTGGTGAGCTGGCAGAACGAAAGAAAAACAAGATTAGGAGTTGATAGTACGCTTATGGAATTGGTAAATACGTATTTACAATACGGAGTGCCTCTCGAAGATTATGACAATCTTGAAAATAAAGTTAAAGCTTTAAAGTTAGAGGATATCAATAATGTTCTGAAAAAATACATTTCTCTGGACAGAATGACCTCGGTTTATGCCGGAGATTTTAATAAAAAGCAATAAAGATTAAAAGATACTATTAAAAATCTAAATTCCAGATCAGAGGAATTGTGATACACTAAGCCGAGATGACATGTAAAGATGCGTTTCGGCTTTTTCATATTTTACAAATAATTCTCAATTACCAATTTTCAATTTTTAAATCTTAGAGTCCCTTTCAATTTTTGTTATTCGAATTTGAAATTTGGAATTTGGAATTTGGAATTTCAAAAAGTACTCTCTTTTTTTAGTTATTCCCATTTTTAGAATTTGGAATTTATGAAATTTAGAATTTAATCTCGGCTTTGAAGATTATTTTTTAGTTTTTAAGACAATTGTGTTAATAACTTAAGCGCTTTAAGTCGGAATTTTATGGGTATATAGCCTGCGTTTTTATATATTTGCGTGTTAGACAGTAAATACATTTTAGAATAAATTATATGAGCGAAGAAATCAAGAAGAACAATTATTCAGCAGATAGTATTCAGGCATTAGAAGGAATGGAGCACGTAAGAATGCGTCCATCGATGTATATTGGAGATGTAGGGGTTCGAGGGCTTCACCATTTGGTTTACGAGGTTGTTGATAACTCTATTGATGAGGCGATGGGAGGACATTGTGATACTATTGGTGTTACAATAAACGAAGACGGTTCTGTTACAGTTGAAGATAACGGCCGTGGTATTCCGGTTGATTTACATAAAAAAGAAGGAGTTTCGGCACTTGAGGTAGTAATGACCAAAATTGGTGCGGGAGGTAAATTCGATAAAGATTCGTATAAAGTTTCCGGAGGACTTCACGGAGTTGGGGTTTCGGTAGTAAATGCACTTTCGGTTCACATGAAATCGACTGTATTTAGAGAAGGAAAAATCTATGAGCAGGAATACGAAAGAGGAAAATCATTATATCCGGTAAAACAAATCGGAGAAACAGATAAAAGAGGTACCCGTCAGACTTTTTTTCCGGACGATACTATTTTTCAGCAGACTACGGAGTTCTCTTATGATACGTTATCTGCCCGTATGCGTGAGCTTTCTTTTCTGAACAAAGGAATCACCATTACGTTTACAGATAAAAGAGAAGTGGATGATAAAGGCGAATTCAGAAGTGAAGTTTTCCATTCTGATGAAGGTCTTAAAGAATATATCCGTTATTTAGACGGGAACCGAGAGCCAATTATCTCTCACGTAATCAGCATGGATCACGAAAAAGGTGAAATTCCGGTTGAGGTTGCCCTGATTTATAATACAAGTTATTCTGAGAATATTTTCTCTTACGTAAATAATATTAATACACACGAAGGAGGTACCCACCTGCAGGGTTTTAGAAGTGGTTTAACAAGAACGCTTAAGAAATATGCTGATGCTTCCGGATTGCTGGATAAATTGAAATTCGAAATTTCGGGAGATGACTTCCGTGAGGGATTAACAGCGATTATTTCGGTAAAAGTTGCAGAGCCTCAGTTCGAAGGACAAACCAAAACAAAGCTTGGAAACAGAGAAGTTGTGTCTCCGGTTTCTCAGGCAGTAGGAGAGATGCTGGAGAATTATCTGGAAGAAAATCCAAATGATGCCCGTGTTATTATCCAGAAAGTAATTTTAGCGGCTCAGGCCCGTCACGCTGCCAAAAAAGCACGTGAAATGGTACAGCGTAAAACTGTTATGGGAGGCGGCGGACTGCCAGGTAAATTGTCAGATTGTTCTGAACAGGATCCGGCAAGATGTGAGGTTTACTTAGTCGAGGGAGATTCGGCTGGTGGAACAGCCAAACAAGGACGTGACCGAAACTTTCAGGCGATTCTGCCATTACGTGGTAAGATTCTGAATGTTGAAAAGGCAATGCATCATAAAGTTTTCGAAAACGAAGAGATTCGTAATATTTTTACCGCTTTAGGAGTTACTGTTGGTACAGCAGAAGATAGTAAGGCATTAAACATCGAAAAACTTCGTTACCATAAAGTAATCATCATGTGTGATGCCGACGTCGATGGAAGCCACATTTCTACCTTAATATTAACGTTCTTCTTCCGTTTCATGAAAGAGCTTATTGAAGAAGGACACGTATATATCGCAGCACCACCTTTGTATTTAGTTAAAAAAGGAAATAAAAAAGAATACGCATGGAATGACGTTCAGCGTGACCAGGCGAATGAGAGAATGGGAGGAAGTGCCAATATTCAGCGTTATAAAGGTCTTGGAGAGATGAATGCTGAGCAGTTGTGGGAAACCACCATGGATCCGGAGTTTAGAACCCTGCGTCAGGTAACCATCGAAAGTCTTGCAGAAGCAGACCGGGTTTTCTCTATGTTAATGGGAGATGAGGTGCCGCCGCGTAGAGAGTTTATCGAGAAAAATGCGGTTTACGCAAATATCGATGCTTAATAAAAGGATAAAATAAGAAGTCAATTCGTTTAATTGTTTAATTTTTTTAAACGGTTAAACGAATTGTCGATTTATTAAATAAACAAATAAATTAATAACCGATAAAGTAAAAAATATGAAAGTTACTATTGTAGGAGCAGGAAATGTTGGAGCTACATGTGCTGATGTTATTTCTTATAGAGGAATTGCCAGTGAAGTAGTATTGTTGGATATTAAAGAAGGTTTTGCCGAAGGAAAAGCATTGGATATTACGCAATGTGCGACAAATACTGGTTTTAATACCAAAGTATCTGGAGTTACCAACGATTATTCGAAAACTGCCGGAAGTGATGTAGTGGTTATTACATCAGGAATTCCAAGAAAACCAGGAATGACAAGAGAAGAGTTAATAGGTATAAACGCAGGAATTGTAAAAACAGTTGCCGAAAATGTACTTAAATATTCTCCTGATACTATAATAGTAGTGGTTTCTAATCCAATGGATACGATGACTTATTTAGCTTTAAAAGCTACGGGTCTGCCAAAAAACAGAATAATAGGTATGGGCGGGGCGTTAGACAGTTCCCGTTTCAGAACGTATCTGTCTCTTGCTTTAGATAAACCGGCCAATGATATTTCGGCAATGGTAATTGGAGGCCACGGAGATACTACTATGATTCCGTTAACTCGTCTGGCATCTTACAACGGGATTCCGGTAAATCAGTTCCTTTCAGAAGATGTGCTGGCAAAAGTTGCGGCAGATACTATGGTGGGAGGAGCAACCTTAACAGGGCTATTGGGAACTTCAGCCTGGTATGCTCCCGGAGCTTCTGTAGCCTATTTGGTAGATAGTATTTTAAACGATCAGAAGAAAATGATCGCCTGTTCTGTTTTTGTAGAAGGAGAATACGGTCAGAATGATATTTGTATAGGTGTGCCTTGTATAATAGGTAAAAATGGTGTTGAAGAAATTCTAGATATTAAATTAAACGATCAGGAAAAGGCTTTGTTTGCTAAAAGTGCAGATGCGGTTCGCAGCATGAATGAAGCTCTAAAATCGATTTTAGTATAATAAAAAGCGTAAAAAAAGGAAAAGGCTGCACTTTTGCAGTCTTTTTTTTGAGATTAATTAATAAATAAATTGGTTAATCTTTTCGTTAATTATATATTTGCTCGATTTAAAAAAAATGTAGTAATTCGTGATCTCGATTTTTTAGTTTTAAAAACTCATGTCAGGGCTTATTTTTAGGGAATTTAAAACCAAAAACAAACAATAAAACATAATTAATTTTTAGTAATAATGCAGAATAAAGGACTTATTAAATTTTTCGCAATTCTATTTGCATTGGTAAGTATTTACCAACTTTCTTTCACTTTTGTGGCAAATAATGTCAAAGGTGAAGCTAAAGCTTTTGCAGGGGATAATCCTGATAAAGAGCTAAAATATTTAGATTCTATCGGTAAAGAAAAAGTATTTAGTCTTGGTTTTACAGACTTCACGTATAATGAAGTTAAAAACAAACAGCTAAACAAAGGTCTTGACTTAGAAGGAGGAATCAACGTAATTCTTCAAATCTCAGTAAAAGACGTATTAAAAGGTTTGGCAAACAATTCTAAAAACCCGGTATTTAATAAATCATTAGCTGATGCAACTGCGAATTTAGAAGGAAATAAGACCTATTTAAATAAATTTTTTGAAGCTTTTGAAGCGAACTCAAAAGGAAACGAGAAATTAGCTTCTCCTGATATTTTTGCAAACAGAAGTTTACAGGGAGACGGCGGTATCGATTTCCAGATGACCGATGCTCAGGCTCAGAAAGTAATCAAAAGAAAAGTAGATGAGTCTATCGAAAGTGCTTATAAAGTACTAAGAGAGCGTATCGACAAATTTGGTGTAACTCAGCCAAACATCCAGAAATTGGGAGAAACTGGAAGAATCTTAGTAGAGCTTCCGGGTGCCAAAGATGTAGACAGGATTAAAAAATTATTGGGAGGAAAAGCTCAGTTAGAGTTTTGGGAAACTTTCAAAATTGAAGAAGTAGGAAACTTTTTAGTTGCGGCTAACGAAACTTTAAAGAAAACAGAAGTTAAGAAAACAGAAACTAAAACAGTTGCTAAAGATTCATTAAATGCATTATTAACGGATAGTGCTAAAGATTCTGTTGATACTAAAAAAGGAAATAATCCTTTATTTGACAAAATGATTGTTCAGGGCGGCGGTCCGGTTTTAGGATACTTCGCTGTAAAAGATACTGCTGTAATCAATGATTACTTCAAAAGACCTGAAATCAGAATTTTATTAGGAGCTGATCAGCATTATGCAAAATTTGTATGGAGCAAACCAACTACTGTAAAAGATGCTAAATCAAAAGATGTTGAAGCTGTAGAATTATACGCTTTAAAAGGAAACAGAGACAATACACCTGCTATGAGCGGTGGTGTCGTAACAGATGCTAAAGATACTTTTGACCAAATGGGTAAACCAGCTGTTTCTATGCAGATGAACAGCCAGGGAGCTAAAGTTTGGGAAGAATTAACAGGAAGAGCTTTCTCTCAAAAAGGTTATATCGCTATTGTTTTAGATAACATCGTTTATTCTGCGCCAGGTGTTACAAGTGGTCCTATTGCCGGAGGAAGATCTGAAATTACAGGTTCTTTTGATGTAGCTGAAACAAAAGACTTAGCTAACGTATTAAACGCAGGTAAATTACCAGCTTCTGCAGATATTATCCAGTCAACTGTAGTAGGGCCGTCTTTAGGTCAGGCTGCTATTGATGCCGGAACTATTTCATCTGTATTAGGTTTCTTATTAGTTTGTGCGTGGATGGTATTCTATTATGGTAAAGCAGGATGGTATGCAAACCTTGCCTTATTATTAAACTTACTATTCTTATTCGGAATTATGGCAAGTTTTGGATTCGTGTTAACATTGCCAGGTATTGCGGGTATCGTATTAACATTAGGTACAGCGGTAGATGCGAACATTATTATATACGAAAGGGCGAAAGAAGAATTACGTGATGGTAAATCTTTATCAGAAGCGGTTACAGCATCTTACGGATGGCACGGAGCAATGCGTTCTATTATCGATGCTAACGTTACTCACGTTTTAACCGGAGCGATCTTGTTTATCTTTGGAACAGGGCCAATTAAAGGTTTTGCTTTAACATTACTTATCGGTATCGTAACGTCATTGTTTACTTCTATCTTTATTGCGAGAATTTTTATCGACAGAAATATTGCAGGAAAAGCCGATTTAACTTTCTCTACCAGCATTACCAAAAACTGGTTTACTAATTTCCACTTTGATTTTATTAAAGTTAAAAAATTCACTTATATTTTCTCTTCTGTTGTTACTGTAGTAAGTTTAGTTTCTATCTTCTTCATCAACGGATTAGACGAAGGTGTTGACTTTGTTGGAGGTAGAACATTCCAGGTTAAATTTGAAAAACCAGTGGATGCGAGTGTGGTTTCAGATGAATTATCTGCAGCTTTCGGAACTCCGGTTGAAGCTAAAATTTTAGGAGATGATGATCAGTTGAAAATCACAACTAAATATAAAATTAAAGAAGATGGTGTAGCTATCGATGAAGAAGTGAACCAAAAATTATACAAAGCATTACAGAAGTATTACCCAAATACAACTTACGATAAATTTATCAATTCATTTGATGGTAAAAAAGTTGGGGTTTTACAGGCATCTAAAGTTGGAGCTTCTATCTCTGAGGATATCAAAACAAACTCTTACTGGGCGGTTCTTGGTGCGATGGCAGTTATTTTCTTATACTTAATGGTATCTTTCCGTAAATGGCAGTATTCATTAGGTGCGATTGCAGCGGTAGCGCACGACGTAATCTTTGTATTAGGAATCTACTCTTTATGTTATAAATTCATGCCATTCCATATGGAAATGGATCAGCATTTTATTGCAGCGATCCTTACGGTAATTGGATACTCAATGAACGATACCGTAATTGTATTTGACAGGGTAAGAGAATTTATCATCGGAAACCGTAAAGGTAGTTTCGAAGATATTGTTAACGCTTCTATTAATACTACATTATCAAGAACATTGAATACTTCATTAATGATGATCATTGTGTTATTAACGATGTTTATCTTTGGTGGTGAGTCAATCAGAGGATTTATCTTCGCTATGTTGATTGGTATTATTGTTGGTACTTACTCTTCATTATTTATTGCAACTCCGGTATTGGTAGATACAATTTCAAGTGATGAGAAACACACAATTGAAGACAAACACAATAAAGCATAAGTTTTTAGAAAGCTTTAAAAATTAATTATACTAAAAAGATCCGGTTTTCGCCGGATCTTTTTTTTGTGTTATATTTAGCTGGATTTTAAAATAATATATGCGAAAGAAAATAATATTGGGAGTATTGCTCTTTGTTCTGAAAGCAGCAGCACAAGATTATTCAAAATTCTCTTTGGGGTTTAATTATGGTTTCGGAAGTGAATTTAATAATAAGGATTACACCTTTACCAATCACTTCTATAAGGTACAGTTCTATTATAAGTTAAAAGAAACCAGGCATTTTGAATATCACATTCTGGTCCAGCCTGAAGTTAATTTTGCAGAACATCAATTGTTGAATTTGTATTTTGTAAAACCGGAGACTCCGGATTTTGAAGAAAAAAGAAAGATATATACCCGTTTAAAAGATATTCATGAGTATGTTTTAAATATTGGTTTTTTAGTCCGAAAACCGGTTTCAGAAAGCTGTTCTTTTTATCTTTTAGGCAGTGTAGGACCTATGGTTACAGATACAGAAACCGAAAGAATGTCTAAAGGTTTTGCTTTTGCAGATGTTTTAGCGGTAGGGTTTTCATGGAAATGGAATAAATTGCACTTCGATATTCGGCCGGAACTAAGACATGTTTCCAATGCAGGTCTCAGCAGTACAAATGCGGGGTACAATACAAAAAATATAGAATTTGGTATTTCCTGTCCGTTGTAACAACAAAAAGCCTGATATTTCGACAATATCAGGCTTTTTGTTTTAAAGTAACTTATACAGATTATTATGATGCAGCTAAAGGGTTTCTTTGAGCTCTGATAATAAAGAAAAGACCAATTATTATAAAAGGAATACTTAGCCATTGTCCGGTTGAGAAAAGGCCTAATTCGCTCTCAAAACCGCCCTGGCTTTCTTTTACAAATTCGACTATAAAACGAACTACAAATAAAAGTACTAAAAACAATCCGAACAAGTATCCCGATTTAAGTCTGGCATTCGTTTTCCAATAAAGGAAAAACAGGATGGCAAAGACAAAAATATAACAGAATGCTTCATACAATTGTGTTGGGTGTTTGGCCGGAACCTGTGCCAGTAAATCAGCAAATTTCGGGTCTGTTGCGATAGCAGTATAAGCCTCTTTTGGATTATTGATTTGAGTAGCGTTTACAGCCTCCGCTTTGCTGAACTGATCGTGTAGAAAACGAATTCCAAAAGCAGATGTAGTTTCATGTCCAATGATTTCTGAATTCATAAAGTTGCCTAAACGAACAAAAATAGCACCGCTGGCAACCGGAATTACAACACGGTCTAAAATCCACAATAAAGGACGTTTTAAGATTATTTTGCTGTAATAATACATGGCAATGATAATCGCAATAGCAGCACCATGACTTGCTAATCCCTGGAACCCTGTAAATTGAAATTCAGGTTCGAATTTGAAAGGGAGAAAAATTTCTAGTAAATGGTTTCTGAAATATTCCCAGTCGTAAAAAAGAACATGTCCTAAACGAGCGCCAATTAACGTTGCTAAAACAGTCCAGACAAACAGTGAGTCTAATTTATCTATGGGTTCGTGTTCACGTTCGAATATCTTTTTCATCAGGAACCATCCCAGACCAAAAGCAATTACGAACATTAAACTGTAGTAGCGAATCATGAAAAATCCTAAATCTATTCCTTCTGAAGGATTCCAGACGATGTTTAAGGGCTGTGTCATATAGTGAAATGTTTTGTATATAGATTGTAAAAATAAATATTAAATTGAGAGCAGGTCTTTATAAAAAGTTAATGTTTGTGTGAACATTTCTTTTCCGGAACCGGATCGTAACCTGTTCTTCCCCAGGGATGACAGCTTAAGATTCTTTTTATTCCTAAATATCCTCCGTAAAATAAACCATGAATCTGTAAAGCCTGAATCATATAGGTTGAACATGTTGGTTCAAAGCGACATGAAGCAGGGGTAAAAGGCGAAATTGCAGTCTGATAAAAACGCACCAATATTACAAAAGGATATATTAGAATTTTGGATATCATATTTTAATAATCAGTGGTCATATCTGGTAATCCGTTAAAAGTAAAATTCAAATAGCGCTAAACTTTGGAACAGATTACGAACTTTTATTTTCTTAAATACTAAAAGAGGTGCCTTCTTTACCATCTTTCAGCTGAATGCCTAATGCTGTCAGTTGGTCACGAATCTGATCAGAAAGTGCGAAATTTTTATCAGCTCTGGCCTGATTTCTCATGGCAATAAGCATGTTTACAACACCTTCTAATTTGTCGCTGTTGCTGTCGGTTCCTTTTTCATCACTCAAACCTAAAACATCAAATACAAAAGCATTTATGGCTGCAGAGAATGTTTGCAGGTCTTCGGCAGTTATGGTTTCTTTTCCTTCTTTTAATAAATTGATATAACGAACCCCTTCAAATAACTGCGCAATTAAAATTGGAGTATTAAAGTCGTCATTCATGGCATCGTAGCAGGATTGTTTCCAGGCAGCAAAATCAATCGAACTTGAGTTTCCTGCGGTTAAAGCAGGTAAAGCTTCAAGTGCTTCTGTTAATCTTTTATATCCTTTTTCAGCTGCTATAATGGCATCATCAGAAAAATCAAGGATACTCCTGTAGTGTGCCTGAAGCATAAAGAATCGGGTTACTGAGGCAGAAAAAGGTTTGCTTAAAACAGTGTTGTCACCGCTTAAAATTTCCCCCGGCAGAATATTGTTACCGGTAGATTTTGCCATTTTCTTTCCGTTTAAGGTAAGCATATTGGCATGCATCCAGTAATTTACCGGAGATTGTCCTGTGCAGGCTTCATTTTGTGCAATTTCACATTCGTGATGAGGGAATTTTAAATCCATTCCGCCTCCGTGAATGTCAAAATGATTTCCCAGATATTTAGTACTCATTGCGGTACATTCAAGGTGCCATCCCGGAAAACCGTCACTCCATGGCGAAGGCCATCTCATGATATGTTCCGGTTCAGCTCGTTTCCAAAGGGCAAAATCCTGTGGGTTTCTTTTGTCTGACTGTCCGTCAAGATCACGGGTATTCGCCAGCATATCTTCAATATTTCTACCGCTTAAAACCCCGTAATTGTTGGTTTCATTGTATTTTACGACATCAAAATAAACAGAACCGTTAGCGATATAGCCAATTCCGGTATCAATGATTTTTTTGATGATTTCGATTTGTTCAATAATGTGTCCCGTTGCTGTTGGCTCGATACTGGGCGGTAAAAAATTAAAAGCTTTTAATATATCATGAAAGTCTACTGTATAGCGCTGCACAACTTCCATAGGTTCTAATTGCTCTAAACGTGCTTTTTTGGCAATTTTATCTTCCCCTTCATCTACATCATCAACGATATGACCAACATCAGTAATATTACGAACGTAACGAACTTTGTAATCAAGATGTAAAAAATACCTGAAAATAACGTCAAAAGACATAAAAGTCCTTACATTTCCTAAATGTACATTACTATAAACCGTTGGTCCGCAAACATACATTCCAACATTTCCTTCATGGA
Source organism: Flavobacterium sp. FG19 (assembly GCF_057809475.1). Taxonomy (NCBI): domain Bacteria; kingdom Pseudomonadati; phylum Bacteroidota; class Flavobacteriia; order Flavobacteriales; family Flavobacteriaceae; genus Flavobacterium; species Flavobacterium sp. FG19. The sequence continues at coordinate 88,083 of NZ_JBMDKA010000016.1, forward strand.
TTGGTTTGAAATTTTCTTTTTCACCCGAAAGGGAATTGTATATTTTTAGTGGCTGCGTTGTATATAAAGGCATATTTTTAACTTAATTGTTTGTTTTAGGAGCTAATCCTGCTATCCGCTGTATCTTTTATGGCGAACCCCGCCATAAAAGGATGCCGCTTCTATCAGGGCTAGATCATAAATATAATAGAAATAATCGTAAAAATTAGAACTGCGTATCTAATTTAATATAGTCTAAAAATTCTCTTTTTGTTTGCGGCTCTTTGAATTTTCCGCCGAATTCAGAAGTTACGGTACTGCTTTCAATATCTTTAATTCCTCTTGAATTTACACAAAGGTGTTTGGCATCAATAACGCAGGCGACATCTTCTGTTCCTAAGGCTTTTTGAAGTTCCTGAACAATCTGCATTGTTAAACGCTCCTGAACCTGAGGTCTTTTGGCATAATATTCAACAATACGGTTCATTTTGGATAAACCAATAACTCTTCCGCTGGAGATATAAGCAACATGGGCACGCCCGATAATTGGCAGTAAGTGGTGTTCGCAGGTAGAATAAACCGTAATGTTTTTTTCTACTAACATTTCACCGTATTTGTAGTTGTTGTCAAAAGTAGAAGCTTTTGGCTGTTTTGCTGGATTTAAACCTCCAAAAATCTCTTTTACAAACATTTTGGCAACCCTGTTCGGAGTACCTTTTATACTATCATCCGTTAAATCCATTCCAAGGGTCTGCAGAATGTTTTCAACATCTTTTTTAATTTTTTCTATTTTTTCTTCATCAGTTATGTCAAAAGCATCCGGTCTTAAAGGGTTTTTGGCATTACTGCTGAAATGACTGTCACCTATTTCGTCTAAAAAATCTTCGTTATTTATCATTAAGAACTACTATTATAATGGGTATATCTTTTTAAGGCGGTAAAGATAATTAATAAATAGGAAACCTTTTCTATGGTTTTTATTATTTAATCGATCCTTTTTGGATATGATACCATTTAAACTTGTAAAGTAGTTCAGTACATTCTGGTATAATGCTAATACAGTATGAAAATAGTGTGACTTTTATTAGATTATATTGAATACTTAACCGGTACAATTTAAAATCGGTTCAAAATACAAAAGACAATAACGAAAGGGTTATTGTCTTTTGAAAGTGTATGTTTATTTGTTTTTATCTTTTGTTGTAAACCAGTAATGCTTCTTTTAATATGTTTACGGCTGTAATCAGGTCTTTTTTGTTTAATACATACGCAATTCTAACCTGATTAAGTCCCATTCCCGGAGTCGAATAAAATCCTTTGGCAGGAGCAATCATTACCGTTTCACCATTTAAATTATAACTTTCCAGCAGCCATTGTGCAAAATCGTCAGAATCTTTAATTGGTAATTCGGCAATACAATAAAAAGCACCTTTAGGTTTGGTAACAATAACACCTTCAATTTTATTTAATTCAGAGATTAATGTGTTACGGCGTTCTTTATATTCTGCAATGACTTCATCAAAATAACTCTGCGGAGTGTCAATTGCTGCTTCACAAGCGATCTGCTCTATTGTTGGCGGGCTTAAACGTGCCTGTGCAAATTTCATTACAGTAGCCAGAACCGTTTTGTTTTTAGTTACCAGGCAGCCTATTCTGGCGCCGCACATACTGTAACGTTTGGAAACAGAATCCACCATGATTACATTTTCCTGTACATCTTCCAGATTCATTACCGAAAAATGAACATCATCGCCATCATATAAAAACTCACGATATACTTCATCAGCAATTAGATACAAATCATATTTTTTGATTAAACCCGCCAGTTGTTTAATCTCGGTTTCCGAATATAAATAACCCGTTGGATTACCCGGGTTACAAATTAAAATAGCTTTTGTTTTAGGAGTAATCAGTTTTTCAACTTCTTCAATGCTTGGTAAAGCAAAGGCCGTTTCTATAGTAGAAACTAAAGGTACTACAGTGGCACTGGTTGAAGAAGCAAATGCATGGTAATTAGCATAAAAAGGTTCAGGGATAATGATTTCATCACCCGGATCTGTAATTGTGGCCAGCGCAAACAATAAGGCTTCAGAGCCGCCAGTAGTAACAATGATGTCTTCTGAGTTAACGTTTACGTTTTGACGCTGGTAAAATTGAGCTAATTTTTTTCTGTAACTTTCGTATCCGGCTGACGGACTGTATTCGATAATACTTAAATCAATATTTTTTACCGCCTCGATGGCCACTTCGGGTGTCTTGATATCCGGTTGACCAATGTTTAAGTGATACACTTTGTGTCCTTTTTGTTTTGCTAAATCAGCATAAGGAGCCAGCTTGCGTATCGGGGATTCAGGCATGTTTATGCCTTTGTTTGAAATTGTTGGCATGATATTTTTTATTGAAGTGCAAATTTGCATTTTTTTTTCGAATTTAACGTAAACAATGCACACACTTATAAAAATCTAACAATAATAAATATATTTACTAATTTTATAATAAAATATTGTCAATGAAAAAACATATTGTGTTATTTTTTGGTTTATTGCTGCCTTTTTGTGTAAAAGCTCAGGATAGTTTTATTGTTCAAAACCACAAACCAAAGGTGGTGATCCCTTTTAAACTGATTAATAACCTTATTTTTATTCCCATTAAAGTAAATGGAGTAGAACTCAATTTCCTGCTGGATTCCGGTGTCGAAGAAACGATTTTGTTCAGTATGGATGAAATGCAGGAGGTAAAGTTTAATAATGTTGAGAAGATCCGGCTGCGAGGACTGGGATCCGAGACTGAAATTGAAGGCCTGAAATCCACAAAAAACACCTTTGAAACACACGGACTAAAATCAGACAATCATATGCTTTTCGTGATTTTAGACCAGAGCTTTAATTTGTCTTCCCATATTGGTATCCCGGTAAACGGAATTATTGGGTATAAATTTTTCAAGAACAATCTGGTCGAAGTCAATTATGAAAAAAAGAAAGTTATTATACACACTAATAATCCATCGTTTAGAAAAAAGCTGAACAAAAAATTTAAAAGTATTCCTATTACTATAGAAAGGTCTAAACCGTATATTAATACAACTGCTCTTGTTGACGATGTTGAAGTTCCAGCCAAACTGCTCATTGATATTGGTAACAGTGATGCATTCTGGGTTTTTGAAAACGATAAAATTAAACTGCCTAAAAAGAATTTTCCTGATTTTCTGGGAAAAGGTTTCAGCGGCGATATCGAAGGTCACAGGGCCAGAATCCAGAAATTTTCAATTGATGAATTTGACTTTAAAAAACCTATTGTTGCTTTTCCGGATTCTTCATCAATCCGTAATGTTAAGATGGTTCCGGATCGGATTGGTTCTGTTGGGGGTGAAGTTTTAAAACGATTTACAGTCGTTTTAGATTATGCGGATAAAAAATTGTTTCTGAAAAAAAACAGTAAATTTAAAGATCCTTTTACGTATAATAAAAGCGGGATTACAGTTCAGCATAATGGTCTGCAATGGGTTCAGGAAACGGTTCATCTCGAAACTGTTAAAGTTTCTTCGTCATTAAGCGAAGCCGATCAGAATCAGAGTAATACAGGGAATTTTAGATATAAATTTTCACTTAAGCCTGTTTATGAAATTATCAATATCCGTAAAAATTCTGCAGCCGAAAAATGCGGTCTGCAAAAAGGAGATATTCTGGTTTCCATTAATCATGAAAGACCTTATAAATATTCTTTACAGCAGATTAATCAACTCTTAAAATCGGAAGAAGATATTTGGGTGAATCTGGAAGTAGAGCGAAACAGTCTGGTTTTAAAGTTTAGATTCAGGCTGGTCGACGAGCTGTAATTTTAGGGATTGTCATTCTTTGAAATTTTTAGTTGAAAATGTTTTGTTTTGATAATGATTTTTGTAATTGTTTGATTTTTGTGAAAAATTAAGTGTTAAAAATGTTTTTTTATTTAAGCACGGTTAATAATTTATTAAGTTTATCAAAAAATAACAGTTTATGGTCAAAAAATACAAATATTTCTTACGTATAATTTTATTTTTTGTTTTTTTATCATTTTTTCCTCAAACAATAAAGGCCCAATGTGCAGGCGATGATGCCAGTCTTACGGTTTGTGATATTCCAGATCCGGCAAATAAAACGATTGATTTATTTGCATTGTTAAACGGATCTCCGGTTTCAGGCGGCACCTGGACAGATGATAATGCTTCAGGCGGATTAAGTTTAGCAACCGGAATTTTAAATGCCCAATTAGTAAGAGCCAGCGGTATCTATCGTTTTACCTATACGGTTCCAGGTAATGGAGGTTGTACAGATAATTCTGCAACCGTAACTGTAACTATCGGAGGTTACTCCGGTGTTACCTCTCCTAATGCGTCGGTTTGCAGCGCTGTTGTCAATTTTAACCTTTTTCAGGCTTTTAATGGAGTAGATGTCAGTCCTCAGTCAAATGGAAGGTGGCATAATGACACTACAAATGAAAATGTAGAATCAGTTATAAACGTCGAAAATTTAGAAGGGACTTTTTATTTTACTTATACCATGCCGGCTATAGGAACCTGTCCATCGATGTCTTCGACCGCAATTATTACTGTTTTTAGAGCTCCAAAAGCCGGAAGTGCGGCACCATTATATTTGTGCGCCAGTGATGGTCTTACACAATATCAGAATTACGATTTGTTCGATTCCCTTTCAGATTATGATTCAGGAGGAACCTGGATTGATAATAATGGTACAGGAGAACTGAGTTTTTTAGGTGACCATACCATTGATATAGAAAAAATTTACAATACCTATGGCGAAGGAACTTATAATTTTAGTTACCGGGTGCCTTCGTCAAATGCGATCTGTTTTCTTGACCAGAGCACAGTACAGATAAAACTTGAAAAAAAGCTAGATTTTACAGGGGCTGTTGTAGAGGTCAATTCAGATATTTGCGAAAGTGAAATTCCTACTGCCTCTTATAATGTTACAATAATCAAAGGAGGAGGAGAGATTCCTAACGGGAGTTATTATGTTACTTACGATGTTACCGGTTCTTTTGCAGGTATACAAAGGGTTATCGCTAATTTTAATAACGGAGTACTTACTTTTCCTATCAGCGCTGCTTATTTTCAGAGGGTAGGAAGATTTAGAGTTAATATTCTAGGTATAGTAGCTACAACCAGCAGAGAAGCCTGTCAGAATATTTTAGGCAGTTTATCAGATGAGTTAATAGTATATGCAATTCCTGATTTAGACGGAGCTGTAATCGATCCGGTAGTCACCTGTCAGGATCAGGAAGTAGTAATCCAGATTTCAAATGCTTCAAGATTAGCAGATGGAGAATACGATCTGATTTATAATTTGGCAGGAGCCAATAATGTACCGGCACAGGTGTCGAGGATAACGGTTTCAGGAGGTAAAGGTACTTTTGTTGTTCCGGAGATATTTAATTCAAGAAGCGGTAATTCTGTTATAACGATCACTGCGATTACTAATGTGGTTTCTCAATGTGTGAATGCTGCAAATTTACGGGGAGATATTTTGACTAATCCATTGCCGAATGGATCGCTTTTAAGATTGCAGACTCCGAGTGTTTGTCTGGGTGAAAATGTAAATATTACAGTTTCTGGCTTACAGATTTTAACCGATGTTACTTTGTCGTATAAACTCTCTGACAGCAACACTTCAAATGTAGAGACTGTTGATTTATTACCAATTGACGGAGTTGCAAGTTTTGTTCTGCCTCCCGCTTTACTCGTCAATCCCGGAATGACCACAATTTCTATTGTTAAAATTAGAAACAATACTACTACATGCGAAAATGAAGTTGTTGGAATATCAAGTTCTTTTATGTTAAGTCGAATTCCTGTTTCGCCCATTGTAACCGATCAGGCATTTTGTAAAACAGACCAGGCGGCAGTGGCCGAATTACAGCCGCAGGGGAGTCAGTATAAATGGTATATTTCTCCAACAGAAACAACTCCTCTTTCGGGTACTTATGTATTGAAATCAGAAGATTATTATGTGAGAGAAACTTCGCTGTCAGGATGTACTTCCGAACCTTCTAAGGTTACGGTGACGATTAATGATGCACCGCCTCCGGTTTTGAATCCGGACGGACAAAATTTCTGCGGTTTGGATAAACCTACAATTATGAATTTATCAAATAATACCGGTTCGCCTGCTACGGTAGTCTGGTATGATGCACCCAATAATGGAAATCTGCTTCCGTCTTCTACAGCATTAACAGACCGGACCACTTATTACGGATTTGACTTTTCTCCCGGTATAAATTGTTTCTCAGACGAATATCTGGCTGTGACCGTTTCGCTTATAGATTGTGATTCTCCTGAATATTCATTACTGATTCCGGATGGGTTTTCACCGAACGGAGACGGTGTAAATGATTCTTTTGTAATTAAGGACATCGAATTTTTGTATCCGGATTATACACTGGAAATTTTTAACCGATACGGAAACGGGATGTACAAAAGTGATAAGAATAAACCGGCCTGGGACGGAATGAACTATGAACAAAGTGGAATTGGAAGCGGGATAGCTCCAAACGGGGTATATTTTTACATTTTGCATTTTAATAAAGACAACAGGCCGCCTAAACAGGGACGTCTTTATTTAAACCGATAATTCTGTTTTATATCTTAATGTAATTTCCAATGAAAAAAATAATACTCTTTATCAATTTTCTCTTTTGTCTGGTGGTTTCTGCACAGCAGGATCCCGAATATACACATTATATGTACAATATGAGTGTGGTAAACCCGGCTTACGCGACCGGAGTTCCGGCCATGATGAATTTTGGAGGATTGTACAGAACGCAATGGGTTGGTGCTGTTGGTGCTCCAAAAACGTTTACTTTTTTTGCACATAGCGCTGTTACTGATAAAGTTGAAGCGGGTTTGTCGTTTATATCAGACGATATTGGTGATGGTGCTAAAAAAGAAAATAATATCTATGCTGATTTTGCCTATGTTTTAAAGTTAGGAGGAAAGAACAGGCTTTCGCTCGGACTTAAAGCAGGGTTGTCGTCTATGCAGACTAATTTTAACGGATTCCAGTTTACAGATCCGCAGACTGATTTTGCTTTCTCCGAAAATGTAAACGCAACCAAACCTAATATTGGGGTTGGAGCTTATTATTTCAGGGATAATTTATATGTAGGGATATCAGCACCCAATTTATTAAAATCGAAATATATAGAAGAGAAATCGGGAATCAATGCTTTTGGAGCCGAAGAGATTCACACATTTGTAACTGCTGGATATGTTTTTCAGGTTAACGACATGTGGAAAGTAAAACCGGCTTTTATGTCAAAATTTGTTAAAGGAGCGCCTATTACTTTAGACCTTACGGCCAATGTACTGTACAATGAAAAATTTGAGTTAGGAGCCGCTTACAGAGTTGACGATTCGGTAAGTGCTTTGTTCAATATCAATGTAACGCCTACTTTACGAATTGGATATGCTTACGACTACACAATTACTAATTTAGGTCAGTTCAATTCAGGGACACACGAAATTATGCTGTTGTTTGATTTGGATTTATTAGGTAAAGGATTTGATAAATCACCTCGATTCTTTTAAAATGAAAAATATGAAAAAACTACTCGTTATTATATTCGTATTTTCAATACAGTTTATAAAAGCACAAGATCAGGAACTGATTCGGGCAAAGAAATTTTTTGACAGAACTTATTATAGTGAAGCTATTATTTTATATGAAAAATTAGCAGAAGAAAAACCTTCCCAGGAAGTAGTGAAAAATCTGGCCGATTCCTATTTCTATACCAATAATCTCATTAAAGCACAGCAGTATTATCGTCTTTTGATGAGTAAATATAACAGCAGCGATCTGGACAGAGGATACTATTTCAGATATGCCCAGACTTTAAAAGCAACAAATAGCTACGATGATGCCAATAAGGTTTTAAAGGAATATTATGCGAGGTCATCAAATCCCGAAGATGTGGTTAATTTTGAAAAGGATAAAAAAACACTGGAAAATGTCTCTGCGATTGGAAAACGGTTTGAAATCAAAAATCTGCCTGTAAATACGCCAAATTCAGAGTTTGGAGCTGTTGAATATAAAGAAAATCTGGTTTTTGCGGGAGTAAAGTTAAAACCAGGATTGTTTGACAAAAAATTTAAATGGGACAACGAGACCTATTTAAATCTCGTGACCATTCCATTGCAAAATAGGAATTCGTCAGACTCTATTGCCCGCTATTTTGCCCCGGAATTAAAAACGGGTATGCACGAATCAAACGCTGTTTTCACAAAAGATGGTAAAACCATTTATTTTACCAGAAACAATTCTAAAAACGGAAAGAAAAAGAAAGACGATAAGAAAATATCGAACCTTCAGATTTTTAAAGCGGAACTGGTTAATGGAAAATGGTCCAATGTGACTTCACTTCCATTCAACAGTCCCAATTACTCGGTTGAACATCCCGCTTTAAGTCCGGATGAAAAAGTTCTGTACTTTGCTTCTGATATGCCTGGATCTCTGGGTTCCTTTGATATTTATTCGGTTAATATTAATAAAGGTGCATTTGATACGCCAAAAAACCTGGGGCCATTAGTAAATACCGATAAAAGGGAGCAGTTTCCTTTTGTATCGGCAGATAATAAACTCTATTTTTCGTCAGACGGACATTTAGGATATGGTTCACTGGACGTTTTTGTTTCGGATATAAAGGGAGACGAATACTCAAAACCGGTTAATGTTGGTCTGCCTTTGAACTCAAATTCAGATGATTTTGCTTTTACTGTTAATTCAGACACCAAAGAAGGTTATTTTGCATCAAACAGAGAAGGAGGAAAAGGAAGCGATGATATTTACAGTTTTAAAGAAACCAAAGATTTAATCGTAGAAGACTGTAAGCAGTTTATTGCCGGAACAATAACAGATGCCGACACGAAACTGGTATTAGAAAATGCAACCGTCATCCTGCAGGATTCAGAAAACAAAACGCTGAACACCATCACTACATCTGCCGATGGAAAATTCAGTTTCAGGGCCGAATGTGAGGCATCTTACAAGGTTTCGGCATTTAAGGAAAAATATACGAATGAATCCAGGACGCTTACCCTTAATAGTACCAGAGATACCGTAAATGATGCATCGCTGGCATTACGATCTGTAGAAGCCATTAAACAGGAAGAAAAAGAAAATGCCGAAAAGAAAAGACAGCAGGAAATTATTATAGAAGAAGAAAATAAGAAAAAAGGAGAACTGGCTGCTATAGAGCTAAAACAGAAAGAAAAAAAGGCTAAAGAAGCAGAGATCGCAGCCGGAGAAATTAAAAAGAACGAAAAAATAAAACAGATTTTAGAACAGGAAAAAGATGTTGTAAGAGACAAGGACCGTCTGATTATCAAGACAGACCCTATTTATTTTGATTATAATATGTGGTACATCCGTAAAGAATCAAAAGTGGTGCTGGGCAGGGTTGTCGATTTAATGAAGAAATATCCCGGAATGGTAATCGAAATTGGTGCTCATACCGATTCAAGGGGAAATGCTAAATTCAATGAAAACCTGTCTCAAAAAAGAGCCGATTCGACCCGGGAATTTATAATTCAGTCCGGAATTGATCCTAAAAGAGTAACCGCTAAAGGATATGGAGAATCTGTTCCGATTATAAAATGTAAAACAGATGATGCCTGTTCTGAAGAAGATCATGAGTTAAACCGAAGATCTGAATTTGTAATTAAGAATTTATAAAATTAAAAACGGCCCTGATAGAATTTGCAGCTATCGGGGCTTTTTTTATTCATTATTTTTTATGGGATTTCTTTTTTTATTTAATTTTATAAGATAACCATGAAATAAATTATTGAGATATGAAAAACCTAGCCCTTCCGTGCCTGTTAGTAATCTGCCTTGGATTCCAAAGCTGTAAAAATGAAGAGAAACAAAAAGAAGAAGCCGCTGCAAAAGCTGAGGCTGAGAAGATTGTAAAAACAGAATGTTATCAGGCAGTATATGAAAAAGATACCCTTCAGTTAAAACTGAATACTTTAAAAAACGGTAAATTAACCGGAAACATGATCATGAAAGTCGCTCCGACTACAGTAAGAACAGGAGAGGTTGCAGGCGAATTTCATGGAGATACCTTATTTGTCGATTACACGTTTAAGGATTTATCGCAGAAAGAGAAGACCTTTAAAAATCCAATGGCCCTTTTAAAACGTGACAAACAGCTTATTTTAGGCAACGGAACGATGCAGACTACGATGGGAGTTACGTATTTGGTTAAAGACAAACCTATCGATTTTGATCAGGTAAAATATAAATTTGAAAGCGCCGAATGTGCCGAAAAATAAAAATGTAAACCCGGCATGTTCAGATACAAAAAAGCCGTTTCTCGAAAAAGAAACGGCTTTACTATTTTTAAATTTTATTTTTTACAAAACTTCTCCTTTGATTTTAAGGGCGACACGACCATCAGGATAATTGACAGCATTGGTTTCAACTGTAATGGTTTTACGAATAGGACCGTTTGCCATGTTGTATTTCACATCAATTTTACCTTTTTTGCCCGGCATAACAGCGGCGGCAGGTTTGGTAACAACTATAGAACTAACAGTAGACTCGGCACCAATAATTAAAAGAGGAGCATCTCCGGTGTTAGTAAACTCAAAGGAGCGTACTCCATTATCAGTTTTCGAAATTTTACCATAATCAATTGTATTATCCGGGGCTGTAAATTCAATTTTTGGTCCATTTTGTGCATAACCTATTATACTAAACAATAGGACCGCAATAAATGAGGCTGCATTTTTCATCTGAAATTGTTTTTAAGTTGTAAGTAAATATACATTGTTTTAATTAACACACAAATTATTAATTCATTTTTTATAGTGTACTTAATTATTTACTTTTGCTGTCGATTATAATTACAAAAATTGAACCAGTTTTTTGTTTAACTTTTTAATCGTTTATTTGCTTAATCGTTTCGATTGATTTGTAGATGATGCTTTTAAGGCAGAAAACAAAAAAAGACAATTCAATTTGAAATGCAATAATCAAAACCGATTATACGGTTAAACAAATAAACGATTAAACATATATAAATGACAATTCCAGCACAATTTGACGCTAAGACGATTGAGAACAAATGGTACGATTACTGGATGAAAAACAACTATTTTCATTCAGAACCTGATCATAGAACGCCGTATACTATTGTAATTCCGCCTCCAAACGTCACTGGTGTCCTTCATATGGGACATATGCTGAACAACACTATTCAGGATGTTTTAATCAGAAGAGCCCGTCTTAAAGGTTTTAATGCCTGCTGGGTTCCGGGAACAGACCACGCTTCTATTGCTACCGAAGCCAAAGTAGTGGCTAAGTTAAAGGCGGAAGGGATTAATAAAAACGATTTGACCCGTGAAGAATTCCTAAAGCACGCCTGGGAATGGACCGATAAATATGGCGGAACCATTCTGGAACAGCTTAAAAAACTGGGAGCTTCCTGCGATTGGGAAAGAACCAAATTTACAATGGATCCGGATATGTCGGCATCTGTAATTAAATCATTTGTTGATTTGTATAACAAAGGATTAATTTACAGAGGATACCGTATGGTAAACTGGGATCCGGAAGCCAAAACTACTTTGTCTGACGAAGAAGTTAATTACGAAGAACAACAGGGAAAATTATTTTTCTTGAAATATAAGATTGAAGGAACTGAGGAATTTTTGACCATTGCCACAACACGTCCGGAAACTATTTTTGGAGATACTGCTATCTGTATCAATCCAAACGATGAGCGTTTTACCCATTTAAAAGGTAAAAAAGCTATCGTTCCAATCTGCGGAAGAGTGATTCCAATTATTGAAGATGAATATGTAGACATTGAATTTGGAACAGGATGTTTGAAAGTAACGCCTGCGCATGATATGAACGATAAAACTCTTGGTGAAAAACACAATCTTGAAATCGTTGATATTTTTAATGAGGATGCTACTTTAAACAGCTTTGGATTACATTTTCAGGGAAAAGACCGTTTTGTGGTTCGTACTGAAATTGCAAAAGAACTGGAAGAAATTGGAGCTTTGGCAAAAACAGAAATCCATTTAAATAAAGTGGGAACTTCTGAAAGAACCAAAGCGGTTATTGAACCAAGATTGTCAGACCAGTGGTTCCTGAAAATGGAAGAATTAGTGAAACCGGCCATTAAATCGGTTTTGGAAACGGGAGATATTAAGTTACATCCAAAACGTTTTGAAAACACTTATGCGCATTGGTTAAACAATATTCGTGACTGGAACATCTCACGTCAGTTATGGTGGGGACAACAAATCCCAGCATATTATTACGGAGATGGAAAAGAAGATTTTGTAGTGGCTGAAAATATCGAAGATGCTTTAGCTTTAGCAAAAGAAAAAACCAACAACCAACAACTAACAACCGACAACCTTAAACAAGATGTTGATGCGTTAGACACATGGTTCTCATCTTGGTTATGGCCAATGTCTGTTTTTGGCGGTATCATGGATCCTGAAAGCCCGGATTTCAAATATTATTATCCAACAAATGATTTGGTAACAGGCCCGGATATTTTATTTTTCTGGGTGGCAAGAATGATTATCGCAGGTTATGAATATGCTGATGATAAACCATTTACAAACGTATATTTAACAGGCTTGGTTCGTGATAAACAGCGCCGTAAAATGTCTAAATCATTAGGAAACTCTCCTGATCCTTTAGATTTAATTGAAAAATTTGGTGCAGATGGAGTTCGTGTAGGATTGCTTTTAAGTGCTTCTGCAGGAAACGATATCATGTTTGATGAGGAATTATGCCTTCAGGGAAAAGCGTTCTCAAACAAAATTTGGAATGCTTTCAAATTGATTAAAGGTTGGGAAGTTTCAGAAACTATTGCACAGCCAGAATCATCAAAAGTGGCAGTCGAGTGGTATGAAGCTAAATTACAGCAGACTTTAGTTGATATTGAAGATAATTTTGAGAAATACAGAATTTCAGATTCATTAATGGCGATTTATAAATTGGTGTGGGATGATTTCTGTTCTTGGTTCTTAGAAATGATCAAACCAGCTTACCAACAGCCAATTGACAGTGTAACTTTTGCGAAAGCGATCGAAATGTTAGAAAACAACTTGAAGTTATTGCATCCATTTATGCCTTTCCTGACGGAAGAAATCTGGCAATTAATTGCTGAAAGAACTCCAGAAGAAGCTTTAATTGTTTCAACCTGGCCGGAAGTAAAACCATTTGATGCTAAATTAATTAGCGATTTTGAAAACTCAATTGAAGTAATTTCCGGAATCAGAACGATCAGAAAAGACAAAAATATTCCGTTTAAAGATGCCATCGAATTAAAAGGAATCAATAGCGAAAATGTTTCAACTTATTTTGATTCAATTATCACTAAACTTGGAAACGTTTCAGCTTTCGAATATGTTTCTGAAAAAGTAGACGGTGCATTGTCTTTCCGTGTAAAATCAAATGAATATTTCATTCCGATTACTGGAAACATTGATGTTGAAGCTGAAATCGCAAAACTGACAGAAGAATTAAATTATACAAAAGGATTCCTGAAATCAGTAGAAGCCAAGCTTTCAAACGAGAAATTCGTAAACGGAGCACCTGAAAAAGTGCTTAATTTAGAGAAACAAAAACAAGCTGATGCTTTGGCAAAAATTGCTACAATCGAGCAGAGTTTGGCTGGATTGAAATAAGCAATATAGTTTTCTATTAATTTTATATTAAACCCGACAGGTTTTTAAAACCTGTCGGGTTTGTTGTTTTTAAGAACATGATTTTTTTGAAAATAAAATTCGTGAATTCGTGGCTATTTCTTCTTCAAAGCCCAAAACAAAGGATAAGAAACAATTGTAATCGCAACAATGATAATAAAGCTTTTTGGATCACTGTAAATAAATCCTGCAAGTATTGCTATGGAAAAAATGATTGCTATTATTGTTGTCCACGGATACCAAAAAGAACGATAAGGTCTTGGCAAATCTGGTTCAGTAGTTCTTAGTTTTAAAAGAGAGTAATAGGCCAGTCCCCAAACGATTATAGAGATAAAAGCAGCAAAAGAAAACAAGACTTCAAATGAACCTATACAGATTAAAAACAAACTGAAAAGAGAAGAAACCAAAAGAGCAACAATAGGAGTTCCGCCTTTATTGACTTGTGTTCCTTGTTTGATAAAAAATCCGTCACGGCTCAATCCGTAAAGAATCCTTGGCGGAATCATCATAAAGGCATTTAAAATACTGATTAAAGAAAAAATAGAAATTACGGTTACGATTTTTGCTCCGCTGTCTCCAAAAATAATTTTGGCAACATCGGCTGCAGCAAGATTTGATTTAGCCAATGTTTCAATTGGTAAAACATGAAAAAAGGCTGCATTTACCAAAACATAAATAGCCACGACAAGCAAAACACCGCTGTACAATGATTTCGGAATGTTTTTGCCTGGATCATCATTTTCTTCAGCAAAAAAGCAAACAGCGTTCCAGCCGTTGTAAGTTCCAATTATTAATTGTAATGATTTAAAAAAGCCAAATAAAAGCCCGATTTGAAAGATGGAATTGTCTGTTTTGATTTTTGGAACTTCGACTCCGGTATACGTAAAACAGGCAATAACTAAAGCGACAAAGCAGATAACTTTTAATAGACTGGTAATCTGCTGAATCACACTTCCGTTTTTTACACCGCTTAAGTGTAGTAAAACAAAAGCAATGAGTAACGAAATTGACATTACCGTAGAATAATTAGCCAATTCTGGAAATAAAATAATAGTATATTCACTAATCACAATACAGTAAAAAGCTGGCGGAATAGCATTGACAATATAATCGTACCAACCCGACAGGAAGCCCGCATAGTCACCAAAAGCCCTTTTAATATAATTATAGGATCCGCCGGCTTTTGGCAGCATGGTTGCTAATTCTGAATACGAATTGGCTCCCAGTAAAACATACAAACCGCCAAAAAGCCATGATGCCAGAATAAGCCAGTAATGGTGCAGCATTTCTGCAATAGTTCCTGGTGTTCTTAGAATTCCAACTCCAATTGTTCCGCCAATTAATACGGCAATATTAAAACTGAGACCTAATGTTTTCTTTAATTGGTTTTTGGCAGCATCTGACATATTCGGAGTTTAAATTTAAAATAGTATACAACGGCAAAAGTAATTATAAATAGGGGACATTTTGAACCCAAATAAAAAACCTCACCTTTTACAGATGAGGTTTGAATTTTCCGAAAACATTTATTTCTGATTTTCAGAAAAAACGCTAATTCAAATATTTTAGAATTTATAACGTAAACTGGTCATAACCTGACGCGGCGCTATTGGGTTTACGCTGTAATTTTCGTGAACGGTATAATTTAATTCATTGGTAATGTTGGATAGTTTACACAAAATAGAGATTTTTCTCCAGGTATAACCGGCCGAAGCATCGATTGTGGTATAACCTTTTATTGGAATTTCTCTGTGGTAAATACCATCAGGATATTTAGGGTCATTACTGTACTGATCGTTCCATCCGCCTAAACGGTCTCCAATATAATTTCCTATGGCACCTATAGATACTCCTTTAAAGAAACCTTCCGGTACTGTATAAAAGAAACTTAAGTTAGCTGTATTAGCAGGAGTTCTTACCAAACGGTCTCCTTCGATAAAACTTCCGTTTAAACCAGATGTTTTAGTGTAACGCATATCATTATAGCTGTAACCGGCAGTAATATTTAAACCTTCAATAGGTCTGGCAGTAATGTCAACTTCAATTCCTTTACTTTTAGTTTCCCCGCTTAACACTTTAATACTTGTATCAGTATTTAAACTTCCGTCGGCTTTAAATTCAGCTGTCTGGGCCAGATTGGTGTTTACAATTTGGTAAACCGTCACATTGGTACTTAATGCCCCTTCCAGAAAATCAGTTTTAACACCGGCTTCGTACTGGTCAATAATAGAAGGTTCGATTGGTTTTAAATCAGCAGTAGTTCCTGTGTTAGGAGTAAAAGAAGTAGAATAACTTCCAAACACCGAAATGTCTTCTCTCGGCTGGTATATCAATCCCAATTTTGGCGAAAAAGCATTGTCCAAACGTTTTGGCGTAATTACCGGAACAGCATCTTCAGGGCTCAATGTTTGTACTCCTGCATCAGAGATTTCTTTATAAGTGGTCACTTCAGCTTCCTGCCATGACCAGCGTATACCGGCTAAGACTTTAAATTTTTCGGTCACTGAAATAAGGTCCTGAAAATAAACTCCAAAACGGTTAGTTTCTGTTTTGACTATCTGAGTGGTTCGGGCATCCGGAATATCATTTTTCTGTGTTGACGGATCAAAGCTGAAAAGGTTGATAGTATCGTAGTTTGCCGGGTTAAATGCAAAAGTATAAGCCGTTGCAAACGAATTTTCCCAATCGGCACCCGTAAAGATCTGGTGTTTTACAGATCCGGTACTAAAATTTCCCTGAAGACTCAACTGATCTCCCAGTATTTGTTCTAAGTTTTGATTTTGAACCAATGGTCTGGTCCACTCTCCATTGTCTTTTACTGAAGATAGTTGTGCGGTTGATTTTGAAGTTCTGTTGTAATTTTGGTAAGAACTATTGAAATTGAGCTTCCAGTTTTTGTTAAAATCGTGGTTTACTAATGCGGAAGCACTGGCTGATTTAGTATTTCCGTTTGACCATAGAGATCCGTAAAAAGTATTTCGCGGCAGATCAAGAATTCTGGTCCCGATAATTCCTGTTCCAAAATCCGGAGTCCAGTCAGCAGTCAGATAATCTCCCTGAAGCGTAATCTGTGTTTTTGGGCTTACTACAAAAAGTAAAGACGGATTTACATATAAACGTTCATTTTTTACGACATCTCTAAAGCTCTCTGAATTTTCATACGAGCCATTAATTCTAAAAGCAATTGATTTAGTAAGGCCTCCATAAAAATCAAAAGCAGGTTTGTAATAAGAAAAACTACCTGTTTGCATTGATATTTCTCCGCCAGTTTTAAATTGAGGCGTTTTAGTAACAAGGTTAAGAATTCCTCCCGGAGCAACGTTTCCAAACAACAGGGCAGAACCTCCTTTTAGAAATTCAACCTTATCTAAACCGGAAACATCGGGAATTGATCCTGCATTGTAACGGAATCCGTTTTTAAACATATTATTGGCCGACATATCGTAACCTCTGGAGAAAAAAGATTCCTGAGCGCCTCCACGTGCAGAACCCACATACACCCCGTTGGCATTTTTAAGAACTTCGCTTAAGCGGATTGCCTGCTGCTGTTCGATAACTTCTGCACCAATAACTTGTATGGACTGCGGATTATCCATTGGTTTTAAACCTGAACGGACTGCGGTTACCGGTTTTGGTTCTTTGTTTTTCGTTACGACAACTTCATTTAAGATTTCTCCTTTTTTATTTTTAACAGTATCGGTAACAGCTGCACCTGATTCATTGCCCGAATAATTTTGTCCATAGGAGGCAAAACTGAATAATCCTAAAGCAAATAATAGATTATATTTCATTGGTATTTATTTAGATTCAATAAAAATTACTGAATGCAAATATAGATACAGGGATAGCTTAACATAAAATTATGAAGAGGTTTTCTTACTTAAAAGTGTATTAGTTTTGCCTTAAGATTTGCTTAAGATTTTGTGTTTTAGAATTTAATTTAGTATTAAAAAACAAAAAACCTTGTCCGGCTGAACAAGGTTTAATTATAAGATAAAATCTAAAAAGAACAGTTTCGAAAATTATTTAACTGTAATTAAGTAAGTAGCCATTTTCCAGATTTCATCGTATTTTTTTCCGTTATGGTCTCCTGAAGCTTTTTCAGTGTAAGCAAACTCAACCATGTAGTTTCCTGGCCAGATTGGTGTAAAAGAAACTTCCCCTTTGTCATTAGACCATAGTTCTTTTTCCCAGCCATTTGGAGCGATAACTTTAATTTTTTGCGATTTTGCAATAGCACCTTCGTATAAAGCCGAAACGGTAATTGGCGCATTCTTTTTCAAAACATCTGCATTTTCAGTAAAAACACTAATGATGTTAGTATTCGCAGAAGCCAGATTACCGGCTGCTTTGTTTCCTACTACTACCGTTGCACTTGAGTTATAGTCTAAAACCATAGTGCCGTAAACATCCTTTACTTTATGGTGCATGGCAATTGTATAAACCCCGTCTTCATCCGGAGTAAAGAAAGCCTGGTATTTATTATCTAAAGCTTTTGTAGTAAGTTTTGTTTCTTTTTTGGAAGGAGAAATCAATACCAGTGAAAAATCTTTTAAATCAGAAAACCATTTGTCTGCTTTTGTAATATCATTGTCTGAGTATTCTCCAAAGTAAATTGAAATTTCCTGGGCTTTTCCTTTTGTACCAGTTGCTTTAGTTTCAATCCAAAGGGCATGAGCAAACAACTGAGGTGCTGCAAAAAGCATTAAAAAAGCAAAAGTTATTAATTTAAAAGTTTTTGATTTCATGATAATGTGATTTAAAATTAGTATTAAAAAAATCCTTTGCCGGTGCTCCGGATTTTTAACTCATTGGTTATTATTTTGCAGTTACAAATGTAAGGTTTAATATGAGGTAAACAATACTTATTTAGAATAATTATTAATAATAAGAGCAAAAAATAAGGTAATAGTATCTTTGTGAAAGCCCTGCTGCGCAATACAGCAGGGCTGCCCAAAAAAAATAAAACAAAAAAATCAGATGATTGATGATTGAAAAAGCAATATTGGATTAAAGCCCGGTTTAGTTTCGGGTTTCATCAGCTGTTTTCGGGTTTTTCTTTCTCTCGTAAGCTTTTTCTAAACTAAGAGCTGCATTTTTACTTTTAGGATAATATTTTTCGGCCCATTTAAAAAACACAATGGCCTGGTCGGTACGGCCGATATCCAGAGAGTAATTGCCCATCCAGTCGAGATAACTTTCTGAAGGGACAAAAGTAAACCCGGTTTCTTCAGAAAGTTGAGCGTACTGTTTCCCGACCAATGAAGGATCCAGAACTGCCTGTTTAACCTGAACGAGATGTGATTTAAAAATGAAACGCAGTCCATCGTATTCTGACGGAATGGGGATGGTGCCGTGATCTTCATTTTCATAAAATTTAAAGTCCCATCGCAGGTTTTTAGGCTTCTTTTCTTTTAATAACTTTTCAAATTTGCGGATGGCTCTTGCCATATCTGTTGTGGTGTCCTGAGGAATACTGATTTTGTTGGCCATGGCAATATAAATAGTACGCTTTTTAAAATCTTTGGTATTAAAAAGCGAATCGGCTTTTTGGATCATTATTTCATTGTCCCACCAAAGGCTGGGATCTATAATGATATACGAATTAAAAAGATTCGTATAGTTTAAAAGGACATTTGTGGCTGTTAATCCTCCAAAAGAATGTCCGTTTAAAATGTTGTAGCCCGAAGTCCTGTAATGGGAATCGATATAAGGGCGGAGTTCTTTTTCTAAAAATGTTATGAAATTAGGATTTCCACCGCTTTGGTTGAACATTTTTTTCTTCGGGTCAAAAAAGGCCTGACGATTGGCCTCGGTAGGAGTGAGATCACGTGTCCGGTTGGTATTGGTAATTCCTACCACAATCATTTGTGGAATCATGGCATAAGGACCTTTTGCGAGCGATTGTGCCAGTCCGGTAAAGGAATGAAAATTACTCTCGGCATCTAATAAATAAACTACCGGATATTGGGCCGGCGCAAACTTTGTGCTGTTATAATCCGGCGGCAGGTACACCCAGAAATTACGCTCTTCATTTAAAGCTTTCGAAAAAATACGATGCCTGCTTCCGATGGTAATACTGTCCTGTGCTGACAGCTGGACAAACCAGCTTAAAAACAGTAGTAAAAGAATCTTTTTCATTTTAAACAGATTTAGTTTTTTTTGTTTTATTACGGCGTCCGTACCAGATTAAGAATCCGGTAACGGGAAGAAACATGCATATCAGGCCAATAATCAGAGTCAGGGTTTTGCCCAGCCACCCGGCCCAGAAACCAATATGCAGGTTCATTGTCGTATCGTCTATATGCAGGCCGTTTAAAACTTTTACAGGAATTTCCATTTCCTGGCCTGTATAACGGTTTATAGCAAAGGTTTTTCCGTCCTGAACTCCTTTTAGTCCAATATCTCTGGCTGCCACGGCATAAATAGTCGTGATACTGTCTTTAGAAGCTACAGACAACTTTACCTGTTCTGCAGTTGTATTTTTGGCAAATAAATTTTGGATAACAGGATGTAATGGTGCAAAAGTCCGGGTACTGTCATATTCCGGTTTTATATCCCTGATTTCGGCATAGGCTTTTGGAATACCTCCAAATATTTTATGAGTTGCTGAGTTTAATGTTTTGTTCACAATGATTAAACCCGTAATTGTAATCATAAGGGCCGGCATCAGATTATAAAAACCGGGAACGTTATGCAAATCGTAATTCAGGCGTTTAAAAGAAGCGTTTCTTTTAATGGTAAAGCTCTGAGTCCTTGTAGAACGATTCCATTTTTTAGGCCACCATAAAATAAGTCCGGTGATGAGTTCGATTAAAAATATCCAGACCGAAACTTCTACTATGGTATTTCCGGTTTTCCCAAACGGAATATGACCGCTGTGAATGTGGGCAACCACATAGAAGAAATCGTATGCTTTTCCCGAAACCATTACTTTTCCGGTGTAGGGATCAATCCATGAAAACTGTAAATCACGGTCTTTGGTCGAAGAAGCCAGTTTAATAGTTCTTTCCGGATTTCTATAGGTGATAAAATAACTGGCTTTCCGGTCCGGAAGCTGTTTTTTAAACGAAATCAGGATTTCTTCAGGAGTTAATCTTTTTTCTTTTACTTCAGGGACATACCATGAATGATAAGCCAGTCCGTCAATAATATTATCGCAAAAAATAAAGAGCACTCCGGTAAGGGAAACAATAAAAACAATGAGACCGGAAGTAAGTCCAAGCCATAAATGCAGCCAGTGATTAAGCCGGCTCCATTTGCTTTTGGTTTTCTTTTCCTTTTTTCTAATTGGATTCTGGGTCATACTATAAAAACGGTAAAAACCAGGCAGACATCATCAAGGATAGCCGGCCTGGTTGTAACTAATTAAAAAAGAATTAAAATTTCAGGGTCACGTTGGCTACTAATTGTCTCGTTGGCATCATGTTCGCCCAGTAGTCAGAGGTCCAGTATTCTTTATTGGCAATATTGTTTAATTTTAAACCAATCCTGAATTTTTGTTTTTCATAAAAAACAGTGGCATCCATAACTGTATATCCATTTATGGTAAAGGTATTTTCATCGTTGGCGAAACTGTCACTTTGTGAGTTTCCGCCAAAACCAAAACCAAGACCTTTAATTTTTCCGTCTAATATTTTATAGCTTAACCAAAGGTTGGCCACATTTTTTGGAGCACCATAAGGTGTATTTCCTTCCATTTCACCTGAGGTATATTCACTTTCATTATAGCCATACCCCATAATTACATGGAAACCTCTAAACGGATTGGCAATTAAATCGGCTTCAAAACCTTTACTGCTCTGGGTTCCGTCCTGTACAGGAAAAGTGTTGGTGTAACGTACTTTGTCTTTCACTTTTATGTCATAATAACTCAAAGTTCCGTTTAGTTTTCCGCCCAGTAATTCCACTTTTACACCTCCTTCTAACTGATTGGCCTGTTCCAGTTTAAAATCAACTTTTACAGTTGGGCTCTGGTCGGTTTCAGAAGGCCCGACGTTTGTGAACCCGTTCATATAATTACCAAAAACCGATACTCTGCCTTTTACAATTTGATAAATTAGTCCCATTTTTGGAGAAAGCGCATTTTGATTGTATTTCTCAATTCTATCCTCATAGTGATCAAAACGGGCACTGACCATCCCGATTAATTTATCGGTAAAATTGATAACATCAGAAGCATAGACACTTGTAGTTCTTAAATCCCTGTTGTTTACTACCCATGGCTCGTCCATATCAGCAATAAGCTGATGGTATTTTTCCATATTGATAAATGGGGCATCTCCGTTTATTGGTGTAAGCGGATTTCCGGCTGCGGCATCATAAGAATTAACCATCCATCTGTTGTCGTTAGTGCTCAGATAAGTATAGTCAAGTCCTATAAGCAGACGATTTTTTAAGCTTCCAATAGTAAAGTTTCCAATAAAATTCTGCTGAATCTGGCTTGTTTTAAAAACGCTGTTAACATTCATCAGACGACGTTGTAAAAGAGGCAGTGCCGCAGCATCAGGATTGTTGTTGATTAATAAAAACAGGTAATTGGCTTTATTATTTGTAAAGGCGTTAGAAAAGTTAGTCTGAGAAACCCACTGATCTGACAATTTGTAAGTAGCTCTGGCAAAAATATTAGTAGTTTTGGCTTCAGACTGCAAATCATCTGTGGTGTATGATTTTTTAAAATCAAAACCAAAGTCATCATAGCTCTTATAAGGAGAAGCGGCAACGTTTAAATTTCCGAGCCCTATGTAGGTTGAGTTACGGCTTCCGTTGTACATTTCAACATCGATATCAAAAGTCAGCCTGTCATTTACCAGATAAGTAAAGGAAGGTGCTATTACAAAAGTGCGGCTTTTGCCAAAATCCTGCCATGTTTTCTGGTTGTCCAAAGCAGCATTGATTCTGAAAAGCATCGTTTTGTCTTCGTCAATAGGAGTATTGTAATCAATAGTAGTCCGGCTCAGTGCCCAGCTTCCGGTGGTATAACTTACTTCTCCTTTAGTTGTTTCAAAAGGTTTTTTAGTGACCCTGTTTACAAGTCCTCCGTAAGTGGTTAAGGTAGAGCCAAATAAAGTAGCCGAAGGTCCTTTAATTACTTCTATGCTTTCTAAATTTACAGGATCGCTCATAGTTACCCAGTTGGTGCTCATTCCGTTACGGATAGATCCGGCAGCCGAAGCTCCGCTGAATCCTCTCATTCTTAAACTTAACCCCACTCCTCCTGAGCCTACACTCTGGGTTACATTGCTTAATCCCGGAGCCGTAGTCAGGGCGCTTCTGAAATCTACAGCAATCTGTTCCTGAAAAAGTTCTTTAGGAACAACGGTATAAACCTGTGGGTTTTCAAGATTACTAATAGGTAAACGGGCGACATATTCACTTTTCTTCTCGGCGAATTTTTTAGCTCCCGAAACCACCACCACTTCCTGAAGTTCTTTTAAGGAAGATTCTAACTGAAACGATACGTTTGTGGTTTCATTTGCCGTTACAGTAACCTGCTGCTGTAATGGCGTATGTCCCATCATATTGATTGCAATCTGATAGGTCCCTGAAGGGATTTTATGCAGCATGAAAACCCCGTTCTCGTCGGTCAGGGCTGATTTTTTTAATTCAGGAATTGCGATAGTTACCGATCCGGCATTTTGGTCGTCGGAGGTTATTACGGTTCCTTTTATAGAGCCTGTATTTTGCTGTGCAAAAGCATTGGTAAATAAAAAGCAGCATAGGAATACCGCATAAACAGGCGTGTTTAACATTTTTCGTAGATTGGTTTGAATAAAAAACATTCTGTGTTTATTTAGATTAGTTATAAATTGGTAATTTTACGGCAAAAGTAGTGTGTTGGCAGAAGCACCATAAACGCAATAAGGATTATTATAAACGCAAAAGGTATTTTTTGAATGGTCTTATAACGAGTGAGTTATAAGTGAATAAAATACATTTAATAAGCCGGAGATACAATTTATTTCAGGAATGAAAACAGTGATGAGAAGTGACATCTTTAAAAATGAAACGGTCGTGGTAAACGACCCGATCCGTTTTAATAAAGAAGATCTTATCGAGAAAAAAATCAATTACGATCATAAGGGGATCAAAGGTGTTATTACGGATATCATGCTGGACGGAATTCATTTGGTAGCCCGTGATATTACGATCGAAAACGGTTTGTATTCGATTGAAGTCGAACATGATTTTTCATTTGTAAAGCTTCATATTGAAATGGAAGGTGATAATGAATACTGTCCGGAAAATGCTGCTGAAAGCGGTATTTATATACCTCAGGGACATTACAATTTGTTTTATTTTCCCAAAATTAAAGGAGTTTTACATTATAAAACGAAAAGAAGAAGAACGCTTGAAATTACTTTTACAGAAGCATATCTGCAGCAGCTTTTTTATCCGGATTTAAGTGCGACGATCCCGTTACTGGCTCAGGCATTAATGAACCGCACCGAATATATAATGTGGGAAAAGAGCAGGAGTATTTCTCCTAAACTGAATCTTTTAATCGAAGATATACTGCAGTGTTCCTATTCCGGAGCCATTAAAAAAGCTTTTTTGGAATCAAAAGTGGTCGAGATTCTTTCGTATTTGTTTACGATTATTAATGAAGAAGAAAATACGAAGGCGAATGTAGAATTAAGTGCCTGCGATTATTTGAAAATTCTGGCGGTAGAAAATATTCTAAAAACACAGTTTACAGAAAAACATACACTGGCAAGTCTGGCAGCACAGGTAGGACTGAACAATTTTAAAATTAAGAAATATTTTAAACAGGTTTTTAATACTACTGTTTTTAATTACCTCACACAGGTGCGTATGGAATATGCCAAACATCTTATTCTGGAAAAAGATATGCCGGTCTGCCTGGTTTCGCAGGAACTCGGGTATAAGAACCCGCATCATTTTACGGTGGCTTTTAAAAAGACTCTGGGATATTTACCCAGTAAATTAAAAAATTAAAAGGAACTAATTTTTTACGTTAGTTCCTTTTTTGTATTCTTAAAATTTATAAGCAAAACTGGCTACGGCATTTCTGGGTTTCTGCGGATTTACAGTAGACCAGCCTCCGTTATAGTAATCTTTATTTCCAATATTGTTTACATTTACGGCTATACGGAATCTGGATCCGTTGTAGAATACTGATCCGTTTAAAACGGTATATTCCGGCAGGATAAATTTTCCGGTCACAGCGCTGTCTAAAATAGCATTATCGCTGGCATAGTTACCTCCAAAGCCTAATCCGAAATTTCTTAAGATACCTTCATCAAACTTATAGGATGCCCAAAGATTTACCAAATTTTTAGGACCGGCCCAAAAAGGTCTTTTCCCCTGATCTAACCAGACATTATTTTCATCTCCTTTGGTGATTTTACTGTAGTTATAGCTGTACCCGGCAATAATACTTAAGCCTTTTAGAGGGGCTGCGTTCAGATCCATTTCAAAACCTCTGCTTTTTGCTTTACCGCCCTGCGCACTATACATTGGGTTGCTGGTTACTAAATTAGCCACATTGATATCATAGTAGCTCAAAGTAGCTGTTACTTTATCTGAAAACAAATCGGCTTTTATTCCTGCCTCTAACTGATCAGCGTGTTCCGGTTTGAAAGTCTGGGAACCCACAAAATTTCCGTCATTGTCGTATATTGCTGCTGGAGCGATATTTTTAAATCCGTTCATATAATTGGCAAAAACAGCTAATTGATCTTTAACAGGCTGATACACTATTCCAAATTTTGGTGATAAAGCGGTCTGGTTGTAATTATCGTCATCTGTTTTAACGTTTCCTTCGGTATCAAAATAATCAACCCTTAAACTGGCCATGACCATAAAAGTTGGAAATATATTCAGTACATCTGAAACATAAGCGCTGTAAGTGGCATCTTTTGACTGATAATCCGGTCCGGGTTCTGCCGCAAGTAAATTCTCAACAGAGGCTGTGGTAAGGTAATTTGGATTAAGGTCATCAAATTGTCTGATTTCGCCCTGTGGTGTAAGGTTATAAATTTTGGCATAACCGGTACCTCTGAAAGTTACATCTCTTTTAAAATAATCTAAACCGGCAATTAAACGATTTCTCATGGGGCCGATTTTAACATCGGCAATAAAATTCTGCTGGATATCTGTAGTAGCTGTCTGCGAATTTTCGTTGGTAATCCATAAACCAAAATCCCCGTTTCCGTCTTCATTATCATAAATGTAAGAGTAGTAGCCTTTTGATTTGGATGTCCCTCTCGAAAATACCGTTTGAGAAGTCCATTTAGAAGAAATTTTATAATTCATATGTGCCTGCAAATTAAATCGCGGATTTTTGATTGGCAGGTTATTGCTGTAGAATGATAAATTGGTATTGTAATTCAGTTCATCCAGATTGGCAAATTGCAGCGGGGCATCTCGTCCTAAAAACAACATAGACGGTGTTGTTTTTTCTTCCTGCATAAACTCGGTGTTAACTAAAAAAGACAGTCTTTCGTTTACTTTATAAGACAGGGAAGGAGCTATAAAATAAGAAGTCCTGAAACCGGCATCCTGAAAACTGTTCTCCGTTTGAAAAGAGGAATTAATTCTAAACAAAACATCGTTATTATGGTCCAGCGGAGTATTAAGATCTACTGCAGCCCTGTTTAAACCAAAGCTTCCTGTAAGGTAAGAAACCTCGCCTCCAAAACCACTGTAAGGTTTTTTAGTAATGGTATTAATAAGTCCGCCGTAACTAACCAGACTGCTCCCGAATAAAGTTCCCGACGGGCCTTTTATAACTTCGATACGTTCGATATTGGCAGGATCCAGTGTACCGCTGGTAAGTCCTGGTAAACCGTTTACAATATTGGCCTGAACCTCAAACCCGCGAAGCGAGTAATACGAACCGCCATCGCCTCCGCGTCCGGTAGATTCCCATAATTTCTGAATTCCCGGTACATTTTTCAAAGCGTCTTCATAATTGGTAATTGCCTGTTCTTTCATCAATTCAGAAGAAACTATGTTGTAAACCTGCGGGTTTTCGATGTTTTTAAGCGGCATTTTCGAAACATAATTGCTCTGCTTCGGAAAAGCTTTTCCTCTGTTACCGTTAACCACTACTTCTTTTAACTGTTTATTGGAAACGGTCAGCTGTAAAGTAAGGGGTGTAACTTTATCGGCGGTAACCGTTACCTGTCTTTCGAGTGTTTCATACCCGGTCAGTGAAACTTCTAAAGTATAAAGGTTTGGTTTTATACGGTTAAATTCAAAAGCGCCATCTTCGTTAGTAATGGTACCGTATTTTGAATTTTTAAGGATAATATTTACACCAACGGCCGGTTCACCGTCTGATGTCGTTATTACTCCTTTAATTTTACCTGTGTTTTGCTGGGCAAAGACAGGACAGCTGAAGAGAAGCAGTAAACAGATTTTGGTAAGGATCTGATTAAAGCGGGGATTAGAATAATTCATAGAGTTTCTTTTTTTTTTGGGAAATGTTTATTATTTAGAACAAATAAAAACAGCCCAAATGTAGAAATTATAATTTCTTTAACAAAAGCTGAGGGCTGATAAATAAACAGTTTATCTCTTTTTTTTGTTATTTCGTCCCCACCAGATCAGAAATCCTGTAACGGGAAGACTGGCACAGATAAGACTGGCAAAAAAAGCCAGGACTTTACCCGGAAATCCGAGAATACTGCCTACATGAAGATCATAATTTATAAAACGGAATTTCTCTCCGCCGCTTTTGTCTTTATACTTTATAGTGCGGAGAAGTTTTGCCGTATACTGGTCGTAATCTGCTGAGGTATCATCAAAACGGCTTTTGTACCTGATAAAGGTATTGTAAGTGGCAAGTGAATCATTCTCTTTTGGCAGAAACAAATAATAACTTTTTGCCTCGGGATGCGATTTTTTTATGGAGGCATACACTTTATCAAACGGTTTATTTTTGGTGTATTGTGTAGTGTCTGAAACGACCTTTTCTCTTTTAAATGTTTTTCCGCCGTTAAATAACCATTGAACTCCTTTATCATAAGATTGAAATGCCCAAACCAAACCTGTCAGAGCAATCAGCAAAGCAAAAAGCATCGAATAGAACCCCAGTATATTGTGTAAATCGTAGTTTTTACGTTTCCATTTGGTACTGTTTTTCCATTGAAACCAAAAACGCTGTTTAGCGGCCTGTTTGTTTTTGGGCCACCAGAGAATAAGTCCGGTAATTAAGGAAATAATAAAGATGATGGTCGCTGTTCCTGTAATTGGATCACCAATTTTACTGTTGAGACAAAGCGTTTGATGCAGCATACGGACAAAAACAAAAAATTCAAAATTAACATTTTCCTGTTTTTTAACCACCCCGCTATAAGGATCTATGTAGAGATAAGTACTTTGGTACTGGTTCCAGTACCAAAAAGCATCCGGATCTAATTCTTCATAAAACCACACAATTACGGTGCGGTCATCATCATTAATTATTCGGCATCCCGAAATAGACTCTTTTGGGTTTTTGTTGGCTTTTTTAGCAATTTCGATCAGCTGGCTGACAGGCAGTTTTTTTTCCCTGACCTGATCTACGTGGTAATAATCATGAACAACAGGACGTAGTTCTTCTTCAAAAGAATACAGGCAGCCCGTAATACCCAGGATAACCACAATTAAGCCTGAAGCTAACCCAAGCCATAAGTGAATTTTAAGAATGAGTTTTTTAAAAGTCATAAGCAGTTCTGATTGTTCTAATTAAAAGCGCCTCAATTTATAAAATTGAGGCGTCAGTTTAATTGTTTTTAAGTCTTAGAATTTTATGGTCAGGTTAGCTAACAAATTAGCCGGTGCCATCGATGAACCCCAGAAATCCCAGTATTTTTCGTTTGTAATATTATTAAACTTTAAACCTAATCTCCAGGTTGGTTTTTCATAATACACAGTCGCATTATACACAGTATAAGAAGGCATATAAACTGAATTATTTGCTGTAAAATAATTCTTGTCGATATAGTTGGCTCCTGCGCCAATACCTAATCCTTTTAGTTTGTTCTGGAAAGTATAAGTAGTCCAGAAGTTTATGACATTCTCAGGAGAGCTTGTTGCTTTTTTTCCCTGAATAGTAACATCAGTTGCTCTTACAATTCGGTTGTCATTATAAGCATATCCGCTTACAATGCTAAGTCCGTTAACCGGAGTTGCCATTAATTCAAAATCAACCCCTTTACTTACCTGTTTACCATCCTGGATAGTATATCCGGCATCAACTCTTGTCGCATTATCAATAGTAATGTTGTAGTAGCTCACAGAACCGCTTAATTTTTTATTAGACGTTTCTGCTTTTAAACCTCCTTCATATTGTACAGCATAAATTGGATCCAAAACTAATAAAGTCTGATCTGGCTGTGTTACAGGAGCCATATTTTGGAAACCGTTCATGTAGTTTGCAAATACAGCAACCTGATCTTTTACAAATTCATATACTAATCCAAACTTAGGAGAAAGTGCGGTCTGGCTGTAACCTTCAACCGTTCCTACTTTAGCTCTTTCAAAATTATCCAGACGTAAACTTAACATTGCCGAAAATTTATCTGTAAAATTCACTACGTCGCAGGCATAAGCACTAATTGTTTTTTGGTCGGCAACAGCAGAAGTGGTCAGGTTAAGACCAGCGTCAACAGCTTTTCTTCTGATAGGAGCAAAAGGAGTTGTCACATCAATATTATCAAGCGTAAAAGTAGATCCGCCTGAGAAGTTGGAAGTATAAATTCTGTAGTTTACACCCGCAAGGAATTTATGTTTGATACTTCCGGTGGCAAATTGTCCGTTAATGTTCTCCTGAATATTGGTATAGTTGTTAAAGATAGGTCCCCAAAGTCCCACTCTTCTGGCTACCTGTGTTGGAGAACTCCATACAGCATAACTCTGGTAACTGCGTTCTACATCTTCGCCAACAAAAGAAAATACTGTGGTTGATTTCCAGTTTTCAGATATTTGGTATTCTGCCTGTCCAAAGAATTTAGTAGCTGTTGATTTGGCATCATTATCATCATGGAACATAGATTTTTTATAGTCGATTTGAAGCTGGCTTGGATTTGTTATTCCAGAGTTTACGTCGTACGTATTATAAGTACGTCTGGTGTTGTTTACATTGTAAAGCTCCGCATCGAAGTTGAAAGTAAGTTTATCCGATGCCTTGTAAGTTAAGCTTGGAGCGAAAAGAAGGGTATTGTTGAAGCCATAATCCAGGAAGCTTTTTTCTCTGTGAACCCCCATGTTGATTCTGAATAAAACTGTTTTTTCCTGATTTAGAGGTGTATTAACATCAACTGTTAATCGGTTTAAATTGTAGCTTCCGGCTGTATAAGAAACTTCGGCTGCTGTAGATTCAAAAGGTTTTTTTGTAACAAGATTCACAACACCTCCAAAAGAAGATACTGAAGAACCAAATAAAGTTCCGGATGGTCCTTTCAGGATTTCGATACGTTCTACGTTCCCAAGATCAACAGAAGAACGACCAGAAACCGTTTCCATTCCGTTTCGGGCATTTACCCCAATAGAAAACCCTCTGAAAATCATTCCAACTCCACCAGAAGGATAACTGATCGATACTACTCCAGGTGCATTCATAACGGCACTTTTAATATCGACAGAAACCTGCTGCAGCAAAAGTTCTTTTTGGATTACGCTGTATACCTGCGGATTTTCCAGATTGGTTAAAGGCATTCTGGCAACATAATCTGTTTTTTTAGACAGGATGCTTTTTTTACCGTTTACCACAACTTCTTTCAATTCTTTGTTGGAAACTTTTAATTGTAAATTGATATTTGATGTTTCACTTTCTGCTACAATTACTTCGCTTTCTGAAGTTTCATAACCTGCTAAGGAAACCTGTAAAGTATAAGTGTTTGGTTTTACCCTGTTGAATTCAAAATTTCCGTTTTCATCCGAAACGGTCCAGTATTTCGAGTTTTTTAAAATAATATTGACTCCGGCTGCCAGTTCGCCATCTGAAGTAGTGATGGTTCCTTTAATTTTTCCGTTGTTTTGGGCAAATGAAGTTAAGAACGAAAGTACAAAAACAAGTGTACATAGAAAACGTGATGTTTTCAGATTAAAATATTTCATTGGTTTTAAAATTGGTTTGTAATTGAATTTTATTTAGAATAAATAAAAACAGTGCAAATGTAGAAATTATTGTTTTGTTAACAAATATTATTGAGATTCATTTGCTTTTTAAGGTGCTGCAGTGTAATAAGAGAGAAAAATCTTTTGTTTTGAGCAGTAGTAAAAGAGAAAAGGGTTACTATTTAATAAAGTGTAAAAAGGACAATATATCTTTTTAAAAGCGTTATTTTTGCGCTTAGAAAAACAACACAATTCAATGGTTTTACCTTTCTTAAAAAAATGGCAGCATACTCCTGCCGGATACCGATTAGCTAATACTGTATTTTTTTTCCTTTCAGGTTTTGGTTATTCTTCCTGGGTTTCCAGAATTCCGCACATACAGGCACAACTGCATTTATCCGAAGCCCAGTTTGGGGCCGTGCTGTTTGCTTTTCCAATAGGATTAATGCTTACAATGCCTTTTACAGGAAAGCTGTTAAATAAGTACAGCAGCCGTTATATTATGCTGCTGGGGGCCATAATGTTTAATATTGTTTTGTCTTTACCGGGTCTGGCGGCTTTTGTCTGGCAGCTGGTTATAATACTTTTAATTTTTGGAGCTTCGCGCAATATTTTCAATTTATCGATTAATGCCCAGTCACTTGAAGTACAGAAACTATATCCCAAATCGATCATTACGCGTTTTCATGCCGTGTGGAGTATTGCGGTTTTCTCAGGAGCCGGTTTGGGTTATGTAATGGTGACGCAGAAAATTGCACCCTCTCATCATTTATTAGGAGTAAGTGTTTTTATGCTGGCGCTGACAGCTTGTTTTTATCCCATGAGCATTCACAATGAGCCAGTACCGGTAAAAAAGAAGTTTTTTTCGATGCCTGAAAAAAGTCTCGTTAAGTTTGCCCTGATTTGTTTTGTGTCTATGGCCTGCGAAAATACAATGTACGACTGGAGCGGGATTTATTTCGAAAATATTCTAAAAGCATCACCCAAACTTACAAGTGCGGCTTTTGTATTTTTTGCAACAGCAGTAACTTTAGGACGTTTGGTTGGGGATTATGGGGTAATGAAATTTGGTACTAAAAAAATTCTGCTTTACAGCGGGATTTTAATAACGCTGGGTTTCGGAATCTGTTTTATTCTGCCGTTTGCTTATCCTACCATTTTTGGGTACGTTTTAATTGGATTTGGAGTTTCCTGCGTAGTTCCGTTAGTGTTTAGTATTGCCGGAAGGTCTTCAAAATTAAGCAGTGGTTCTGCCTTAACTTCTATTTCGACAATTGGTTATCTTGGATTTTTATTGGTGCCGCCAATGGTAGGTTTTATTTCTGAATATCTGAGTATGAAATGGGCCTTTTTAATTATGGCACTTTTGGGTATACTCATGATTTTTATGGTGAATAAGATAGGGGAGAATGAGTAGTTTTTTTAAAGTTCCGCAGGAACAACAGATATTGTAGCAACGGATTTCAATCCGTTGAATAGGTGAATATATGAGGATATATCAAGTCTGTAGGAACGACATATATTGCAGCAGCGGATTTCAATTCGTTGGATAGGATAGGTGAATATGTGAAGATCTATAAAGCCTGAAGGAACATATATATTGTAGCAGCTCTCAATAGCTATCGTGATTAATCTGTTAAAGAACAGACCATTTTTTAATCTGAAATCATCGTTTTTTCATCACAAATTTTTCTGTATTGGGTCTGCCTTTTTTCAAACCGGAGATTTCTGCAATTAATGAATCTTTTGCCACAAGATTGTAAATGATTTTGTTAGGATAATCGTGTTTTGGATTTTCAAAAACGATTTGATTATTGGTAGCTGAGGTCATTTCGAAACTTACGGGTAATTCCTGATTTTGTCCCGGGACGGTTACAATATAAGATAGTTTTCCGTTAGTTTCTTCCAAACGAACATGTTCAGCAAATACAGTATCTTTTTCCTCACCCACCACAAAATAGGATTCACCCAGATAAACCGAATCATTTTCCTTTTTCCAGCGTTCTGTAAGTTCGCCTTCCGGAGATTTATTTCCCCATTCGCCAATAAACCATTGCGCTTTTGCCAGTTTGGAATATACTTTTGCAGGAGTTTCAGTTTTGATTTCTTTTTTACAGGAAGATAAAACTGCCAGCGCGATTACTGTCGGAAATAAAATGTTTCTTAGTTTCATGATTCGACTGTTTTGAAAAACACTGATTTGTACCAAATATAAAATAAATATTTGATTTTTAAGTTTTTAAAGTCTTTTTGGGATTTAAAATTATTTAGAACTTAATTCTATCGTAGTGTTTTGACAGTCATTGAAACTAATCCAACAACAATTCAGAAGTTTCACAAGAACAATATTAGATTATTTCATTATTCTTACTATCGCAAAATCATCAGTAGGTTTTAAGCCAAATTCATTTTCGAGCTTTTTTAGTTTAATAGCAATCATATCCTCTTTTTCAGAATTTGCTCTATCTACTGTTAAAAACGGAATCACATCCATTTCTTCTTTTGCTTTACTTGCTGTTACTTGTTCAAAAGAAAAAATCCCGTCAGTTGCAATGCTTATATCTTCGAGGGTATTAAATTCAATTTTTTGCTTTTGCGAACTATAGAAATCTTCAAAATTTTCAAGGAGATGAAAACCAATATAATCGGGTTTGTTATCTTGTTCAAATTCAGTTGTTTTTCCGTTTATATTGACAAAACCGTCTCCAATTGCTAATACAATCCCTTTTTCCTGCTCTTTGTCAAATAAAAGAAGTATGAGAGTAGTAAGCAGTTCTTTTTCATCGATCATTAATTGATTTTTGATGATTCGAAGCTCGTTTAATAAATCTTTTAAAAGGTGCTTTAAGTTTTCTTCAGGAGTACCGGGTATGATGTCTTTTTCGATAAACTCTCTATAACCTTTTTCTATGCAGATTTTTTTCAGGATTTTTCCAACTAACAAAGAAGCAAATTGACTTTCCATAGCTGTCGTGCAGCCATCCATTACAGCACAAACAATATTATTTTTACCATATTCACCAACAAACAAATGATCTTCACAGTTATTTTGATGGTAATCGCCAATTTGTAATGATGAATATATTTTCATCTAATTATCTTTGCTTTAGGAGATGATTACTTTGATGTTTTGATTACTTCTTCGTCATTACAAACTTCTCCGAACTTGGCTTCCCATTCAGTTTTCCTGAAATTTCTGCCGTTAAGGTATTATTGGCACCTTGCGTATAGGTAATTTTTTGAGGATAATCGTGTTTGGTGTTTTCAAAAACCAGCTGCTTGTCTGATTCTGTAGTAGATGGAAAGGCTACTGCTTTCTCTTCATCCTGACCTTTTACGGTTGCAAAATAGGTCAGTGTTTCCCCTTTTTGAGCCAGTACTATGGTTTCAAAATGAAGAGTATCTTTTCCTTTTATAAAATAAGAAGAAGCATTGAAAGTACTGTCGTTGAGTTTTTCCCAGTTTTCAGTTAAAAGACCTTCTGCCGATTTGTTTTCCCAGTTTCCGATAAGCCAGTCGGCTAGTTTGATTTTATCTTTTTCTACAGATTCTTTTTTCTGGCAGGAAATAAGAGTAATGAGAATGGCAGTAAGAGTAATTTTCTGAAACATATTTTGTAAGGTTTTGATTGTACTAATGTATGAAAAAAATGTTTGCCACAAATTACACGAATTTCCACGAATTTTTCTTTGAAAAGTAGAACGATATTTATGCCACAGATTATAAAGATTTAAATGATTTTATTTCACGTAGATTTTGCAGATTCTGGCAGATATTTGCAGATCTATTTAATTTAAAATCAAATATTAATCTGCCAGAATCTGTGTGAAATAAATTTGTGAAAATTTGTGTAATTTGTGGCAACAGGCAAAGTAAAAAGAAATCTGTGCTAATCCTCTTAATCTGTGGCTAAAAAAAACTTAAACACTTTCTTTCAAAATAGAATATACCAATTCCTTTGTAGGTTTTTGATCCTGAAGTCTGGCTCTTACTTCATCAAAAGTGACTTTAAAATCACAGCCTGACTTGTATTCTGCACAGCCGTAAGCCGTTTTCCCTTTTAAAATGGTTCCTTTTTTACATTTTGGACACATTAGAGCATCGGATGTTTCTTCTTTTGCAGCTGCTTTTTTAGCTTCTGTTTTCTTGGGCTCTAGTTTGAGTTTGTAATTCTCTTCAAACCGAATTAAACCTTCAACAGTTCCTGAATCGGTTTTAAAACCTTTTATATTTACTGTTGAGCCTTTTTGAAGTAGTCGTAAGTACTGGCTTTCTGTAATTTTTTTATCTGAAAAAACGTAAGGCAGCACAAAATCACAACCTGATTTGTACTCGCTGCATCCAAAAGCCGATTTCCCTTTTATCAGGTTTCCTTTCCGGCATTTCGGACAGGTTTCGGCCAGGATTCCGGCGGCTTTTTTCTTCTCGGTTTTTACCACAGGTTTCTGAACGGACGCAGCATAGGAAATATTGGCATGAGTGGTCTCGCTTCGGACTTCGTAGACTAAAGCTTCAACCATTCGTTTCATATTTCTAATAAAAGCGGCGGCTGTAAAAGTTCCTTTTTCGATATCTTTTAACTGCTTTTCCCAGGAACCGGTAAGTTCTGCCGATTTGATTAGTTCATTCTGGATCGTATCAATGAGCTGGATTCCGGCTATAGTGGGTAAAATCTGCTTTTTGTTACGTACGATATACTGGCGTTTAAAAAGAGTCTCGATGATATTGGCACGGGTTGAAGGACGACCGATTCCGTTTTCTTTCATGAGTTCACGTAAATCTTCGTCATCTACCTGTTTTCCTGCCGTTTCCATGGCACGCAGCAGGGTTGCTTCGGTATAATAATTAGGCGGTTTGGTTTCTTTTTGAAGGAAGGAAGGCTCATGCGGACCTTTTTCGCCTACAACAAAACTGGGTAATAAATCCGGTTCTTTTTCTTTAGCATTTGGATCTTCAAAAACTACTCTGAACCCTTTTTTAAGGATTTCTTTTCCCGTGGCTTTAAAAGTCACATCGGCAGCTTTTCCAATTACGATGGTATTGGCAACGAGACAGTCATCATAAAATACCGCAATAAAACGTTTTACCACAATATCATAGACCTGCTGCTGGTTATAAGGCAGATTGATTTCGATTCCTGTTGGAATGATTGCATGGTGATCAGTTACTTTTTTATCGTTAAAGACTTTTGGCGATTTTTTGATTTTTTTTCCTAAAAGCGGTTCTGTTAAATGACTGTAATTCGTCAGTTTTTGCAGAATACCGGGTACTTTTGGATAAATATCACCCGGAAGAAAAGTTGTATCCACTCTGGGATACGTAATTGCTTTTTGCTCATATAAAGTCTGGGCAATTTTAAGTGTTTCTTCTGCCGAAAAACCGAATTTCTGATTGCAGTATACTTGTAGACCTGTCAAATCAAAGAGTTTTGGGGCGTATTCGTTTCCGTTTTTTTTGTCGACTGAAACAATTTCGAAATCACTTTCTTTGACTTTTTCGGCCAGAATTTCTCCGTCGGCTTTATTTAGGAAACGGCCTTCTTCGTAGCTGAAAAGAGTTTCTCTGTATAAAGTCTGCAGTTCCCAATACGGCTGAGGTTTAAAGTTTTCGATTTCTTTAAAGCGGTCAACCACCATGGCGAGGGTTGGAGTTTGTACACGTCCAATAGACAGAACTTGTTTGTAACCGCCGTGTTTTACGGTATATAAACGGGTAGCGTTCATACCCAGCAGCCAGTCGCCAATAGCTCTTGAAAATCCGGCATAAAATAAATTATCATAGTTTTCAGAAGGTTTGAGGTTGTCAAAACCTTCTTTGATGGCTTCGGTGGTCAGCGACGAAATCCATAAACGTTTTATTTCGCCTTTGTAATGCGCCTCGTTCATCACCCAGCGCTGGATTAATTCTCCTTCCTGCCCGGCATCCCCGCAGTTAATAACCATTTCGGCTTTCTCGAAAAGGTTTTTAATGATTTTAAACTGTTTTTGGATTCCGGAATTCTGAACGACTTTGGTTTCGAATTTTTCAGGAAGCATGGGCAGGTTGTTTAAATCCCAGCTTTTCCAGTGCGGTTTATAATCGTTGGGTTCTTTTAAGGTACATAAATGCCCAAATGTATAGGTTACGGCATAACCGTTACCTTCGTAATATCCGTCATGTTTGGTATTGGCGCCCAAAACGGCGGCTATTTCACGTGCTACACTCGGTTTCTCAGCAATACAGACCTTCATTTTATCCTTTTCTTATTCGGGGAGCGAAGTTAGGATTTTTATGAGAAAGTTACTAAGGTTCTGAGATGCTAAGTTTTTTTAGTTCGCCTTGAAGGTGCTAAGACGCTGGAGGTTTTTGTTGCATTGAGAAGGTGTGAAAGTTTTTTAGGTTTTGCCGTAAAGG
This sequence comes from Flavobacterium sp. FG19, assembly GCF_057809475.1. NCBI lineage: Bacteria > Pseudomonadati > Bacteroidota > Flavobacteriia > Flavobacteriales > Flavobacteriaceae > Flavobacterium > Flavobacterium sp. FG19. The sequence continues at coordinate 125,254 of NZ_JBMDKA010000016.1, forward strand.
CGCTAAGACACTAAGTTTTTTTGTTTTGTTGAGAAAGATGTTAAGGTTTCCAAAGGTCTGCCATGAAGGAACTAAGACACAAAGTTTTTGTTTGTAATACGAATCTAAGACACTGATTTTTTTGTTGTGTTTCTTTTTCGCATATTAAAAATAAAAATAGCAGGATAATTCTTTAAAATGTTGTTTTTTAAAGGATTAAAATAATTATATTCGTTTAACCAAAAACAATTTTACTATTATGATTATAAAACAAGCAGCTACGATAAATGAGGTAATTGATTTTCTGGATGAAATTATCGAAACCTCCAAAAAGGACCAAAGCCCTATGGGGTTATTTGCGATGTTATACCGGGAAGTGACGGTAAGAATAAAAATTGGCATTGCGCAGGGGGATTTTCAGAACGGGGAACGAATGGAAAAACTGGATGTTATTTTTGCTAACCGTTACATCAAAGCGTATTACGAATTTAAAGCTGGCGAAAAACCATCTGAATGCTGGGCCTTTTCTTTTGAACAGGCGGAGAAATTCTGGCCTATAGTGCTTCAGCATTTATTACTGGGAATGAATGCACATATTAATCTGGATTTGGGAATAGCGGCTGCTCAGGTAAGTACAGCTGAAACCATAGGAGATTTAAAAACCGATTTCGATAAAATTAATGTGATATTGAGCAGTCTGGTGGCCGGTGTTGAGAAATGTTTAATTAAAATATGGCCAACGCTTACTTTTTTATTAAAATTAACGGGTAAAGCAGACACTTTTTTTATTGATTTTAGTATGGAAACGGCCCGAAACGGTGCCTGGAAATTTGCCAATGAGTTTGTGGTACTTCCTGAAGATCAAACCCAAAAGTGTATAGAAGAAAGGGATAAGAAAATTACAGAAATCGCCCGTTTAGTTTCCAATCCGGGGTATTATGTCAGCGCTGTTTTTAAGTTTATCCGCTTATTTGAAAGAGGAACTGTAGCTCAGAAAATCATGGATTTACAGATCATGGAAGAAAATAACATGGAATGTATTACGGCTTAATCCGGATTAAAAAGAACATCATTGTCTATTCAAATCTGGTGTAGTTTTGAGTCCAGTATTCTTCTATAAAGTCCCATTTGTTTTTATAAAACGGCGGGCTTTTTTGAGAGTATATTGTTGTTCTGGAGTTTCCGGTTGTTTTATAAACAGAGAGGCCTTTTTCTGTGGCATTTTCACATTCTGCGACTTCCATTTCACCCATTTTAACCGCATTGAAATTTTCTATTTTAAATAACCGGCTTGTCCAGTCTTCGCCATAACATCCTGTTTTGGTATAGGAATAGTAATATTTGCTGTTTTCAATTTTGACCGGACTCGAAAAGTTTTTAAGATTTTTAATGGTTTTGAAAGTACTGGTTTTCTTGTCATAGATAATGACTTCAGTATTACCTTCTTCCGAAGTGGGTGTTATATAATGAAGCACAATATCTGTTGTACCGTCATCATTAAAATCTTTACATTCAAAACTGCCGGAAGATTTGGTTTGCTTACTGTAAACGGTATCTTTCCGGTTGTTTAATATGGAAAAAGTCGTGTTTCGATCGTTTTTAAGATAATTTTGAACCACAATAAATTTTTCGCTGTCTATTTTTAAAGTATCGGTAAAATATCTTTTTTTGCTGTAGACAGGTATTACCCATAAATCATAACCGTCGGGTATATAGGTTGGACAATGCTCTAATTTACATATTTCAAAAGAGCGGATCAGATCCCGGTATCGGGTTTGGGTATTAAATTTTAAATGAGCCACTTTTTTAGTGTCGGCTGTTTTTTTTACTTTTTGAATTTCCAATCTAAAAAGTTTCAGAATACTGTCGTCGTATTTTTCATTTCCATTGAGCTTAAAGGAAGTGATCGATTTTGATTTGAGATAATCTTCTAAAGTATACCCATATTCTTTTTCCCAGTCTTTATTGCGGTATCCAATTTCGGTTGCATAGGTTTTGAAGATATCATTTTGAAGCATCCATAAAAAACAGGCGGCAAGAAAAAGAATGATAAAAGCTCCGTAAAGATAAAAAGGATTTGTTTTCATGGTGATGAATATGAATTTTAAAGCATTAATTCCGTTTATCCCTGCCTGTTTCTAGATAAGAAAATAACGACTTTAGGTTACTCTTCTTCCTCTTTGTCATCTTCGAACATTTCAAAATATTCCTGTAATTCTTTTTCAGTATACACTATTTTATGTTCGGGATTTTTCACATAATTATTCTGGAGTTTTTCATAAAAATCACCTTCATCTTTTGCCCATTGCAGCTGTTTGTAATGAAGGTATTCGAATTTTTCTTTTTGCTCTTCTTCTTTGTTCCTTTCTTCCTTTTTGCTGTTCCAGTTAGTCTGGTCAGTTATCCAGTCATCGCATTCACAGCATTCACAACGACCGCTGTATACGGCTTTATAGCCACAGATTTCACAATAATGGGCTTCACTGAATTTTGCAATGTAGTCACGATCCAGTTCGGCAATTGATTTGGGAAGATGGTTTAATAAAAATCCAAACCCGGTGGTGTACTTTGAAATACGGAGTTTTTTATCTATCCAGCCCTTGTCTTCAGCCAGTATTTGGGTATATTTTATAATTAAAACATCAAATTCATTAAAAGCAGATTTCTCAAGCGAAATATGTTTTACATTATTCCATAAATACGAAATACCATTATGATTAAAGCCGGATTCCTCAATGAAGATTCGTCCCCTGCTTTCCAGATAATGTTTTCTGCAGGCGGTGTATATGAATGTCGAATTAAACCGCATTTCGCCGTATTCGCCGCAGGTTTCACAAATTTCTCTTGATTTTTCGGTGTACTTCTGAATGATTTTGTCATGCCTGCTGCTGGTATAAAACCGAAGTTCGGCATACTTTTCCTTAATGCACAGCACGTTTTTGTCCCATCCGTCATTATGGAGTTCTTTTATAAGGGCAATAGTCAGCGGATACCAGCCTGGTTTAATATGAAGATCGATTCCGTTTAAATTGGCAAGTTTTTTCAGGTCATATCCGTTTAACTCATCATTTATAATGAAATCTTCTAAGCGGGTACAGTTTTTATTTACAAAGACGGCATCTTCATAAACTTCTTTTTTCTCAGAAGGTTGAGATTCTTTTTGAGGAACCGTTTTTTTATGGGGTTCAGTATTAGATACAGGTTTCTGATATTGCCGTTCTTTATCTAATAAAATTTTAATATTACTATTATAAATGTACAGTAGTCCGCCAAGTAAAAGGATAAATAGAAATGCCATTTGGGGTAGGGTATAGTCAGCTTAATGATTTAGAATTTTGGCCTGATTGTTTTATAAACAGCCGGTTGTTAGTGGTTTTTCCAGTTGCTTATCTGCTTGATTTCATAGCTTTTACTTTTTTGATTTGGGTGTCTTCCAGAAACTTTTGATATTCATTTGTTTCCATTCCAAATATGGCAATTTTTCCGTTATGATCGTTATGAATTCCAAAGCCGTATGTTTTGGCGAGGGGCGAAGCGCGAAAACAGGCTTGTCCTTTTGAGAAAAATTGTTCTCTGGCTTTTTCATATTCACTTTGGGTCAGATCATTACGATCTGCAAATACCTTAAAAAGAACGTCATCAGAGGAATATCGATACGGATTTTTAGCGATTAGTTCATACTGCATTTGTGCAATCGTTTTTTTGTCTTTCGCCGGAGGCTGTGTTCCCTGAGTTACTTTGGTATCTTCTGCCGTTTCTATAAAGGTATCAAAATAATTGGTGGTATGTGTTTTCATTCTGACTGGTTTTTTAGTAAATATAATTGTTTTTCTTTTTGTAAGAAAAAAATGTATCTTGCAAAAGATTAAAAAATATTGCAATAATGGTTACTTCCGGTTTTTATTTAGTAAACAATAGTTTGATACGGCTGATGTGTACCTTATTGTATCTGCATGATGATACTTTCTTAAAAAGCTCCAAAGAGTTTATTACTTGTGCCCTGTCGCAGCTCTAGGCAGGGAACCTTTGCTTTACACAGTTCGATTATTTAATCTTTCATTTTCATTCAGGAGGAAGTATCACTGAATTGGACAGAACTACCGTATATTCAGTGAAGAGTGGTATGTTGTAATGGATGTAAAATGAAGCAAACAAGAAAGTTATGTCACAAAATATTATTTTAACTACAGGAACCTACGATTTAATTAAAGACCATATTCGAAGAAAAAAAGTAACACCGGAGGAAGAAGAACTTTTACTGGGACAGTTAAAAAATGCCTCTCAGGTATTACGCAGAAATCTGCCGGAGGATATCGTTTCCATAAACCGAAAAATCACGTATAAAGACCATTCTAGAAATGAAGAAAAAACCATTTTACTGGTAGGTCCGGAAAAGTCAAAACCAAGTAAAAATAAGGTTTCGGTTCTTTCTGATGAGGGTATTGCAATGGTAGGTTACAAAGTTGGCGATTTAATAGAATGGCCTGCCAGAAAAGGCAGTTTAAAACTGGAAATTTTAAAAGTAGAAGAGGCAGTTTAAGCCTTTCCTTTTTCATTTTATACTAAGTAAAAACATCCCCAAAAGAATGTTCTTTTGCGGGATGTTTGTTATTTATAAGGATACTTAAAATAATAAAGGTGTTTCTTGTGATTTGTATTTTGATAAGAAAGTTTTCGAAACGCAGCCGTTTTTATTCTTCCTCAAAATTTTTCTGGTATTTTTTGAGATCCTCTTCTGTATAAACAACTTTGTGATCCGGATTTTTAGGATAATGGTTTAGGCGGCTTTCGTATACATCATCACCATATTCGGCCCATTGAAGCTGCCCGTAATACAGGTAATTGTGTCTTCTTTCTTCTGCATCTTCCTTTTTTACATACCAGTTTTTCTGATAAGCAGGCCAGTCATCGTTTTCGCAGCATTCACAATTCCCAAAATAAACAGCCTCATAACCGCAAATTTCGCAATAGTTTACATTTTTAAACTTTTTGATATACCGGTAATCCATATTATTAATTCCCGGTGGAATACTGTTTAAAAAACGGCCAAAGCCCATGACATATCTCGAAAGATACATTCTCTGATCTTCCCAGCCGGAATGTCTGACTTTGGTTTTATGAAACTCAATATTTAAAAAATCATATTTTGTATTTCTTAAATCATCAAAAGAAGCTTCTTTAATATCATTCCAGGGATAGAAATTTCCATTGTAGTTAAACCCTCCGTCTTCAGGGGTTATTCTGCCCCGTTCCTCTAAATAATGCTTCCGGCAGGCCACATACTCCCAATTTGAATTATGTCTGGTCTGTCCTAATTCTCCACAGGTTTCACATATTTTTGAGGATTTATGTTCGTATTTTTCGGTAATCTGGGAGATCGTATCGCCGTAAAGACAATCGGCATAAAAGCGGAGTCCGGCATATTTTTCCTTAATACAGGTTACTTTTTTATTCCAGCCGTTAGCATGCAGTTCTTTTAAAAGTTCGATAACCAGAGCATGCCAGCCTGAACGGATCTGCAGCGTAATCCCGTTTAAATCGGCCAGTTTACGTAAATCATATTCATTGATCTCCTCATTTATAATAAAATCTTCGAGGCTGGTACAATTTTTATTGACAAATTCAGCGTTTTTGTAAATGTCTGTTATTTCATTGTTTTGAGAGAAATTTTCGAGAGAAAACTGTTCTGTCGAAGCGCCGTTGGCTTTGGCAATTTTAGACTTAATCTGATCCATCAGGTCCTGATGTTCATACTTTTTCCGGGGCTTGAATTTATCAATATTGAGCGTTACGTAAATTATAATAAACGTAATACATAAGCCTAATATAATAGCGGCTGTTACAGACATAATTTGTTTTTGGTTAGTTTATTGGAATTTACGATTAGATTTTAAACAGCATTAATACCATTCATACTTTTCAAAATCCCCATTTTTCCAGATCATATTCAGGGTATTTGGTGAATAGGTAAAAAGGCATTCATTTTTAACGGCAAAATTATTTTCGGGCCCATTACCAGCAACGAATTTAGACAGCTGCGTTATCTTTTTAATCTGGTTCGCTGCATCGTATTCGTAAACATATTTATCAATAGATTTAGAAAGGCTTTTATCTCTCATACTTTCTATTGCATCTTCTCTTTGATATTCTTTCAGTTTATCATTGTGGTATTGATAGGTAACTGTTATTATATTTTTGCGGTTGTAATCTGAAGAGATGATTTTGATGAGCCGTTTTTGATCATAAAAATATTCCTCTTTTCTAAGAGGGGTCTTTTTATGAAAGGAAACACTTTCTGTAAGCTGCTTATCAGAATTGTATTTAAAAGTCCTGATTTTGTCTTCCTGTTGGAGCCAGATGAGCTGATTAGCTTCATTGTAAACGGCAGAATCTTTTACTTTATGAATGTTTTCAAGGACTTTTTCGCCGGAACGCATAAAACGACTGATCCGGATAACAGCAAGATTATTATTGGGGTCGTAAGAGTACTCTTCGCCGTTAGTTCTCTGAAATTTTGGCGAAATACTTTCAAAGGATTTTTTTATCAGAAGTCCTTTTTCGTAAAAATAGTGCTCAGTATAATCGTCTCCTGATTTAATTTCAGTGATATTGTCTTTATCATAAATAATACTGCAGTCGTTTTCGTTTTTTCTCAGTTCGTTTGTGGCAGCAATTTTTGAAGTGCTTTCGGTATGAAAGGAAATAATACGGTCATTTTTGTCCAAAACGGCCTGATACAAATTTGTCTCGTTTTTTTCTTCATATCCTGCCGTTACGGTTACATCAGAACTTTGATAACTAGAGGGGCTGCTTTCTGATTCCTTATTAAAACGTTTGATATATTCTAAATCAGAGGTAACAGCTGTGTTTTTTTGTACCAGATTGTTTTTCTTATAGGTATATACCGAAGTATAAATAAAGGGAAGTTCCTTTTTGATCTCACTGATAATGTTTCCGTTTTTATCAAATTCTGTTGTTATCTCTTTGCTGAATTCATTCCCGTGTTTTTCAAAAGTGGTTTTCTTCTTCAATTTTTTTTCCGGCAGTTTACTATAATCTACAGCATCCTGAGGTAAAATAACTTTTGGAAGAACCATAACCGCTTCCGGTTTTTTGAATTGGGAAAAAACAGAGATACTCATCAAAAATACTCCGGTGCACAACAAAAAATTAGGTTTCATTTTTAGGTATTTAATCAGGAAGTAAATGTATAAAATCCATAAAAAGAAAGAACAAATTCTAAACTTAATTTCTTTTTGTTTTTTTAATTGTTAATCATAGGTTTCAGGCCGCTGTCTGTATTACGCAAATCGAGTCCGCCTTCGTACACTGATTTCAGATTGGTCAGATAAAAATGCCAGCCGTTTGAACAGCCCAGTCTAATGTATTGTTTCGAGAAATCGTCTGTGGGAATATGATGCTGCCGGAGTTCAACTATTGTATAACCATTGTTTTCGGTGAGTTGTATGTCTACCAGACAGCTTCCTTCAAAAGTAAACTGTAACTGGTCTTTTCCGTTGGCTGCCGTAATTTTTCCCGGCATTGCATCTTTGTACAAATACCAACGCCAGTCATAAGTACAGCCTTCTGTAACGTTTTGGTCTTTCGGAATTAGTTCTTCAGCGGTGTTAAAAAAAGCAACTTTTTCGAGAAACCATTTTTCGAGTTCATCCGCTTTTGTCCAGGCATTATAAATATCGCTGATTTGCGCTTTTACGGCGATTTTTTTGGTAAAGGAGGTCCAGTCAAAGTTTTCCATAGTTTACTTTTATTTGATTGTGTGATAAAAAGAGGTTTTGGGTTTACAGCCGGCTCTCCACCAAAAAATATTCCAGTGATATCTTAAACCGCCCAATTCCCAGTTAACATCAAACATATCGGTATCATTTTTACGATAGGGCGGCAGTTCTATCTTGCAATGCAGCATTGACGGGGTATTCATAACCGTTTTTAAAAATTCAGGATCGAGTCTGCTTTTAAGGAAATACCGGATATCGATAATAGTACGGTGTTTTTCGGCTTTATAAACATACAAATTGATATCATAAATCGAATCGTAAAAGACTTTAAGCTCTTCCACTGCTTCTTTAAAACTTCTTGGCGTTTTGTTCCTGTTAAGCTTATTTTTATTTTGACGCTGAATAAAAGCATTTTCCCCTTTTACTTCTGAAATGTCAGAAAGAATAAAAACTACATTTTTTGAAATAGTATTCCAGCAAGACTGGTTAACCATTTCAAGTAAGCTTTTTGTCATACTTTCTATTTGTTCCTCAATATTGTATTCTGTATTCAAATGCCTGATGGTGTTAAATTATAGAGAATTGTTTTTAAATTTTAGTCAGGTTTTCTGAACCGTAACCGCAATTGGGGCAATATATTGCTGTTGGCGTTCTAAAGGGCCTGCTGCAATTAGGACAATCTTCTCCAAACTGACTGATTTGATGATGAAAAATAGCCATCGGATTTGATTCGTATTCTCCCGTTATGACCCGATACATTTCAAGCAGGTACCGAAATTTTTCATACGATTTAATTTCGCCCAGCCAGACATAATCAGTAATACTTCGTCTTTCTATTTCTTTTTCCACCAGTTTTTTTCCTTCCTGTATGGCTTTATGACATAAACTAAACTCATTATCGTCAAGCATTTTGACTTTTGTATCACAGCGCCAGCAAAACTTTTCTTCCATTTAATTTGGGGTTAAAAGACTAATTCAGATGTAATTAAATATAAAAATTTATTAAATCAAAGATACCGTATCTCGTACAGATTTTTTAGACTTGTTTTATCATTGCAAAGAACTGCAGTTTAAAACTTTCGAGTTTAATTAAATAGAAGATAGAAAACAGTAATACCCAACCGATAAAAGTTAAAAGCAAACTGGTAAAATTATAATCTGTAAATTGCGCATACTGACAAAAGAAACCAAAAAACAGCAGCAGGATAAAATTATATAAAATGGCGTTTTTTAAACTCATTTTGAAGCAGCCTGTTAAAAAATTCCAATTATCAAGACGGTCAGAAAGCACAATTTTTGAATCTTCTGATAAATCAATGACAATATTCTGAGAAAATTCGAGAGAAACCACTATGGTCTGGTTTTTTACTTTGTATGTAAAATTGTGCTTCTCTAGTATTTGAGTGATTTTATGCAGTTCCATTTTTCTTTTTGATTTAGAATATAAAAATAGCTTTTTAATGTGTAGATTATTAGATAACAGGTTGTTTTAGACGAAAACAGGGCTGATTATGATTTCCAGCTTAAAATAAAATCCAACAGATTTTCGACAATTATTTTGAGCCAGTTGGTTTATTTTGGTTCCGTTTTTTTCATTTTGTTTCTTTGAATGTTTTTACTTTACTCATTTCACAATCGCTTATAAATGTCGAAAAATTAGAACTTAAACGGTAATATATTTTTTCTCCTTCAATATTTAAAATCTGGATTTTCATAATATCTCCGGGATTATTACCATATTCTGAAATGCCTTTTATTACTTTTTTATTTCTGAGTTCAAAATTACAGTTGTCCGTCCAGACAATATTATAAATTACCTGAGAGCCTTTTAACCGGTTGTTTCGGTCTGTTTTTGGGGATCTCTTACGATTTCGGTACTATCATTATTGTCTTCACCGCCGTATAGTTCGAATATTCCGGTATGGGCCATAGTGCATTTTGAATCCTGTGCCTGAGTATTTAAACTGAAAACAATGCCCAATATAAAGATCATTTTTCTCATTTTGTATTTTGTTTTTCCAGTTCGGTTTTGAGCCTTTCTATTATTTTCTTTTCAAATTCCCTTTTCAGCATTATATTTCCCCATAGTCCTAAATCCTGATTGACTAACTGCCATCGTGTTTCTCCGATTTGGTAAACTGCTACGAGCGACAGATTGGTTAAGTTTTCAGAAAAAGGTCTTGTCCAGGCCTGTATTCTTTTATTACCCATATTAAAATAAAGGTCATGCCAGAAGTCTGAAGGGTTTCTGTCTCTGAAATCGGCATTTTGAAGATGCATTTTTTCCAGTGCATCAAGAACCTGCTTTTCGGGATAGTCCAGAAAATAGCTTTCGGCATACGGATAAGATCCCGCAGCGTAAATATGAAAAGTAGAAAAAAAGGAAATCACTTTATAAAGCACAAAAAGCCCTATTGTAATCGTAATAAAAAGTTTTACTCTGGATTTGGTCATTTTGGGTTCAGTCTGTCTGGATTAAGTTTAATGATTGCATTTCAGGAAATACACTACGCTTTTTTTCGCCTGTCTATTGAAATTTTGGCAGACAATGCCAGAAAAGTAAAAAATGCCGGAGGCGAAAACAACAAAAAAAGATAATCAAGATACCCAAATGTAATATCGAAAGTTTTGGATAAAAGGTATTTTACAAGAACAAAAAATATAAAAATCAAAGAGCAGTAAAATACACGTTTGATCCGGTCATTTTTTTTATACAATACAAACGACAAGGCATATACTAAGCCAAAAGTTATGCAGCACACTCCTATAAAACCAGTTAAAGTATATTCTTCCATGTATATTTGTTTGAATTTTAGATTTTGACTTTTGTATATTAATGATCAGCAAAATAAGTTTTAAATAGTTTGTTTATTTCCTCTAGTGCTTTGCTTTTTTCCACACGCTTGTTTTCAATAAACTCCTTAATCAGTTGAATATACTGATCTCTGTTTAGCCGTTCTTCGCCAGCCTTTTTCGGATTCCATTTTGCTTTAAAATCTTTATTGCATTGGGTGCAGGAGAGGGCTTTATTATCAAAATCTTCACAAAATGTTTCTCCGGAACATTGAGGTATAATATGGTCAATCTGCCAGAGTTTGTAGTTATCTATGGATTCAAGCATATTTTTTCCGCAGTATTCACATTTACATTCTGCCCTGATTGCTATTTTTACATTCGTCGCATCCCATTTGTATTTTGATAATTCTGCAATTAAAGCTTCTTCGGTCATCACGTTTGTTACTTCCAATTTTACATTCCGTCTTTGAATTCCTCTGTATTAGACAGTATTTTTTGAATTTCTGCTTTAAGAAGTTCTTTCATTTCACCATTTTGTATGGCCATCATGGCCTCTTTGCCCCAGGAATTATATCTTGGAAAATCATTCCATACCCAAAAGGTATTATTTCTTTTAAATTTAGTTTTTAATGCAGTAAAGACTTCGTCATTTCGAACCTCTCTGTTAGTATACGTAATACCAATAATGAGGTTTCGAAGTCCTTTGGCTTCAAATTCTAAAGCGATCTTAAAGAATTTCCAGTCCGGATTTTTAATTTGAAATCCTGCCCAGCTCTGATTTACCCTGTCGCATTCTTCGGATTCATTAGTTAAACCAAGTTCGCTGCAGATTTCATTGAGCTGGACTAAAAAAGTTTTATTTATTAGATGATTTTTGACATCATTTAATCTTTCTCCAATAGTAAATACAGCTTCAATATTATCCTTTTGACTTAAGAGTTCAATAATTTCATTGTTCATTCTTGAAAGAGAGGTATTATTGGTTAAAAATTTTATGTGGTTAATGTATTGTATTAAAGTTTCTCTGATAACCGGGTTTTTTGCTGCAATTTCGACACAGCGTTCTAACCAGTTTATTATGGTATGACTGTATGAAACCAATATGTAATTAGAATCTTTGGCACTATTTTCAGACGGTTCATCGCCAAATAAGGTTAGATAAAGAAGTTGGTAATCTTTAAAATTTTGCAGGGCAAAGGTTTGATATCTCTTTAACTGTTCATACTGATCGTTGGCATAAATTTTATTTTCTATGATCAGGCATTGACTGTTGTTTTTAATAAGGATATCGATTCTGCCCAATGAACCAATTGAAAATTCAGGGATTATTTTAATATTCTCCAAAGAAAAATAATACTCTTCCGGGAGTAAATTTTCTTTTTTTAATGTTTTCAGGAAGGCCGTTAAAAAAGCAGTGCCAAAATTATGAGAGGAATCATTACTTAAAAGCTCCGTTAAAATTGCCGAATGTGTCACCTCGTAATGGTTTACCCCGCAGATTCTGAAAATATTGAATCTTTCTTCGGATAAGTCTGCTATTTCTTTTTGGTATTTGTTTAATATTTTAATTCTTTCTAATAATTCCAGCATTTTGTTTTTGGCTTAGATAGTCTTCTTTATTTGCAAGTACAAGTAAAGGCTATTATTCCGGCAGGATGCAATCGCTATGGTAACGATAGTTCCTGCTGTAATTTTAGAGATTTTCATTTACTTTCTACAGAACTTATATTCACGTTTATTGCTTTTTGGATTGAGATCTACAAATTCATACTCTTCAAAATCTGCGAAACGGGTTTTAAAAAAATCACTGGCTTTTTCTACCGACCAGGTTTTAGGATAATAAAAACCCTCAAATCGAGCGTTTTGAAGATGCAGTTTAAAATCATACCTAAATTCGTCGTCTCCAACATAAGTTAAAGCGATTTTTCCGGACCAGTCAATATCAAATTGGTTTGAAGAAGTGGGAGTAATTGTAATGCGATGATTGGCACAGCTGTCGTGTCCTAATAAATAAATCCCGAAAGCAACATCGTCATAATCATAATCGTCATCAAGCGGAAAAGGATCTGCCAGTAAATCGTTTTTTATGAAATCGTTAAAAACGACTTTTCCTGATGGGGTATTGATTTTAATTCCGTTATCGCCCCAAAAAGTCGAAGACATCGTACAACGATGGAAATTTCCCCAGACTACTTTAGAATCCCAGTCGCTTTCATAGTCTTGGTCTTCTTCATCTTCTTCGTAATCTAGTTTTGACTCTTCTTCGGCGTAATAATTGTCTGTTTTTAAATGAAAATCAAACCAGATAGATTCGTCTTCTTCAATTCTGCCGCTCCATTTAAATTGCTCTAAAGTGTGACCGTTTGGATACGGATTTCCTAAAAAATAAATTCTGTTGGGTTTATTCATGTCTTTTGGATTTTCTACAGACTAAAGATAACAACAAAACGTATTCTTACAAATTTTTCTGAGATTCTGATTGGTTTTTTTGTGGTTTGGGAGAAACACTAAACTGTACGTTAGCAAGGTTGCAAATCTGCGCTATAGGTTACTCACAAAGCAATGTGTCAAACTCAACATGAAGTTGACTTGTCTCCTGGTCAATATTAACCCAATTAAAACTTTTTAGAACATAAGCGTTTCCTCCATCAATTTGAACCCATTAATCTATTCCTTTAGCAGCATTTATCAAATCGCTTTTTGGTGTCATTGCGATGGGAGCGACATAATTTCTGCTTTTCGTTAAGGTTTTACAATGGTTCGTTTCTATTTCTGATTGGGTGATATATTTTGATTTTGTTAATGTTGGAAGTGAATTGTGTACTTGTAGAGGAGACATAGAAGTACAAGAAGTAAGAAATAAAATTATTCCAATAAGGTTTAGTTTAAGTAGCTTATTCATTTTTAAATAGATTTAGTTTATCAAATATAAGATATTTCGTGTTGATTTTTAATCTCAGTTGCATACAACTGATTGTATACAATCACTTAAAAATAATCTGTTATTTCTAATTTCGACTCGATAGAAAAAACTAAAAAATTATGGAGAAACAGAATAAAGAACAAACGGAAGCATTACTGGAATTAGTAAAGAAATCAAAGAATTTCAAAAAACTTAAAGCGGACAATGGAGTAAAAAAATCGTTTAATGTGACATTAAAAGTTTCCTGTTATAATGAATTAAATTTAATGGTCTCTGATTTACTTAAAGCCAGTATTGTGCTAATGAACAAAGAGGCAAGAAGTATGGCCGTTTTTGATAAAGAAGGCGATATAAATGTAGTAACCCTGCTTGAAATCGCCCTGCAATTATTACCAGAAGAAGAAATGGAATTGCTGGATGATTTGCATAAGGTTTATTTGGTGGGGGATTTGGATTAGTTTTTTCAGTGTTGGCAAATGTCTTTGACTTTGCGCCATTTCTTTGTCATTAAATTGAAAACAGAAACATCTCAAAGTCTCTGACTTTATATAAAAAGAGTTGATTTTAGAACAATTCGTAGAAAGTCGGGAGACTTTTATTGCGTTTATGGTTTTAATAATTTATAAAAAAAATGCAAAGTCAGAGACGTTTGCGTAGCGCTTATGAAGGAACACTTCGCAGAGCAGGGTAATTTCATTTATTAATATTTATTTGATGTTATTTCATAGCTATAAAAGCGAGATCTATTGCTTGTAAAGAAATATAGATAAAGTTTTAAAAAAAAACAGACAATTACTTGTATCTTATGGCTGTTTTGGGGTTAATTTGATCGTTTATGGAAGCTAATTTTAAGCTTAAATTTTCTTCAAAGATTGAAAACATTTTTTTGTATTCTCCATCAATATTATTGGTATAAATGTTCCCTTCTTCATCACAGAACAAATAACCTTTTACTCTATCTTTAGATTTAAAACATTCTACATTGATGTTTAATTCTGAAAGATTTAAACTCTCTATAATTTTGTCATATTCCATGTCACTTAATTCATATTTTTCCCTTTCTTTTTTTGCTGCTGATAATGGGAAAAATTGATATAAACTCCATCGTTTTATATTTTTATATTTTATAATATAATCTCGTATTTGAGTAATATCTTCTGCATTTAATTTTGTGACAATTGTATTTATTTTTATTGAGGTATTTGGAAGTTTATCCAATTCTTGTATTACAGAATTTACTTTTGTAAATAAATTTTTAGATTCTCTAAAAACATCATATTTTTCTCCAATGGAGTCCAAAGAGATACCTATGAGATCAATATAATTGTTTATAAAATCAATATCATTTTCTTTAATAGCTTTTGTATTTGTATCAACATGAACAAAAATTTTATTTCTTTTTGCTAATTTACAAGCATCTCTAAAATTTTTTTTACTGAATGAATCCCCACCGCCAAATGTTATGATGTTAAAATTATTCTCTATTGCTACATTTACTATTTCTATGGTTTTATCCTTAACAGGTTGATAATGAAAATCAATGTAGCAAAACTTGCATTTTAAATTACAGCTTTGATTATAAGTAATTATTAATCTATTCATCTTGTAATATTTCTTCAATAGATTTTGATAAACTCCATGAATTGTTAAAATGACTTTTTAGAACATTATAATTTTCATTATCATTCCTAAATTCCAATGCAATAAAATTGTTTTCGATCCTATCACCTGTTTTACCTAAATGATATGGATCATATATCATATATTTATCTGTGAAAAATAAAGAGCAATAAATTTGGTCTGTAAAGCGAATCTCTAAATTTTCATATTTAGCATTTATTTTTTTTAAATTTTCTATGTCAAGTTTTCGATCGATTTCTCCTCTAATATTATTTAAAAGGTTTCTAGTTTTTTTATTTTCGGAATAAGGATTTATAAGCAAAACTCTAAAATAAATTCCTCTATCTAATTTGCTTTTTACATTCTTCCAGTGCCTGTCAGTTGCAATATCTAAATATGATTTACCTGTTTCCGCAAGTAAACTCATTTCATTACAATTATCTATTGCATGTGCTATTTCAATATTTCTATTATTTTTTGAAGCAGATTTTCTCATAAAATAATGGTTTGTAATTCCATTATCTTCCTGTTCTTTTATTTTTTGCTCTCTTTTATGAGCAGTTTTTAGAATAAAATTATATTCACTGTTTTTTAGAACTATTTCTAAAACAATAATTATTAAGGAGGTAAGTGCAAGCCACCAATATAATTTTTCATTTGATAAATAGGTAACTAAAAATACAGATATCCCAAATAAAAATATTTCTAAAAGTTTATTAAGTTTATAAAGATTTTTCATTAATTATAAATTTGGTTAGTTTAATATGTATATTCTATTTTAGAATTTAGATTATTTTGCATATAATTATTTGCAAAACCATTTATTCTCCATTGCTAAAATACCTATCATTAATAAAATAATTGTACCATGAAGAAAAGAATAGATATTATTTCTGCTTAAGAAATCTCGATCACTATTAATTTTCCCAATTTCTTTATTTATTAGATTAAACTGAATTGCATTTTTCTTACTTGCTAATTCTGCACGTTTTTGATGCATTTTTATGAATGGTCTCGTTTTTCTAATAAAAATTATTGAAGCAAGGTTGATCATAATTATTAGAATGATTAAGAAGTTTACATATTCTGCTAAACGATTACCATCACTAAGTGAAAAAACTAAAATTGCTGAACTTAGAGTTAAAATGAAATTGCAAAAGTTCTCTCGTTTAGTTTCAAGTTTGTCTATTCGGTCATATTGTAATTGATAGTACATTCTAAAATTTTCTGATTCCATCAGGAATGGTTTTTCACTTTCGTTGTTCATGTCGTTTATTTACTTTAATTACTCTTCTGTCCTCTATTATACCTTTTTAGAAACACTATCAATTATATTTGTTATTAAATTTGGAGAATTTGGTTCAGATTCTTTATTGTTAAAGCCCGAATTTTGATGTGAAAAAATAGCCTGTGTTGCTTGTACAAGTAGTTTGTCGTTTCCTTCATCAGATTTTGCGGTGTTTAATAAACTTAAGGTGCTTTTTAAAGAATTGGCTTTGTGGGAATTAATTATAAAATTGTGCATTTGAGCATTGTAATTCCTAACAGAGAAACGAATCCCGTATACTAAAAGTGAGTACAAAAATAGTCTTGAAAATATTAGTTTTGAGTAAGAAATATAAATGGTATTTGAAATCATTTGTTTATCAAAAGGATTTCCTTTTAAGGTCAAATTTTTATGCACATCTTTTGCTATAGAAGAAAAAGTAGAATTACAGTTTATATTGTTGTAAATCATTAGTACTAATATTAATGATAAAATAAAAAAAGTTATGGCCCATATAGCCGCATTATTTTTATTTGTCTTAGCATCAGTTTGAAAATCAATTCCTTTATCTGCAAATTCAAGTTTGGTTTTGAACGAGTTAAACTTTTCTTCTTCTAACAAGATATTTTCTGTTCGCTTTTTTAAATCCTCGTTTAATTTTTGAATTTCTCTTGCTTCAATTTCAATCCTTTCTCTTTCAAGTTGAATTTCTTTTCTTGCTTGTGCTAAAATTTCTTGACGATCATTTTCAGTTACGATGCTTAAATCATTATCCGATATTTGTATATCTTCTATCATTGCAGTTATTGCACTTCTTAATTGATTTATAGAGATAGAGTATGCGTCATCATCCATTGGATTAATATCTATTTCATCAATTAATTCTTTGTAATCTGGATTATCTTTGAACAACCTTTTTACATAAAGTTTTAATTTACTGCGGACTTCGGTTAAAATTCCTATATCGTATTTTTCATTGTGTATAGTTTCGTCAAGCTTGTTAAGTAAATCAAATAACTTCTTTTGTAAATCATTCATAAATTATTTTCAAATTAGGTTAGAGGGCTATCATTTAAAGTTTAAAACAAACATCGTTTTTAATTTAAATTCTTCAACAAGTAAAAATACCTGATTATTTATGAAGTAGAAGATTTATTTAATTGCCTTCAGCATTGTAAGCAACTCAGGAATTTTTCCTACTTGCGTTTCTGTCCAGAAATAATGTTCATAATCTGTAACACCATTATCTTTTAGATAAATTGATATCCTTCTAGAAGTTTTTTCGATTTTAAAACGAAACATTATTTCTTTTGAATTAAAAATGTATGTTGTTGATTGATTTTTTTCGGTCTTATCTTTAAGGTTCGGAATAACATATTGTTCAAGAAACAGTATAAATTCGTCAACTTCATTTAAATCAATCCATGAAGATTTGAAATCATTATGATTTGATTGATATTTTAGAAGCATATCCATTTGTAATGATTTTATTTTTCTGTTAGATTTTAAATCAATTATTTCAATTGGAAAGAAAGAAACTGCGTCATCAATTCCGGATTTAAATTCTGCTTTTACATTCCAATCTTTATTTATTTGAGTGATTTCTGCATTTTCAATAAATTGGCGCGCTTCAGAATTTTTATCTTGAGAATAATTTTGCGCTATTGCAAAGAGTAACAAGAATATGGTAAATATTTTTTTCATTTTTTAAGTTGTGGTTGTTAGTTGCTTTTCAAAACTAAGAACATAAATGCTAAATACATTACGGAAAACCGTAAACCATATTATGAAAACCAAAGCCCCTAGCCCTGATAGCAGCGGCATCCTTTTTAGGCAAACGAAAAAGATCTTATTAAACCGTAAACCTTCTGCCTAAAAAGATACAGCGGATAGCAGGAAACAGCTCCAAAAAATCATTACAATTCCACTAAATAGCCAACTTAAATCCCTCAAAAAATAACCACTAGAATTTTCCACAAAATTTTTGTAATTTTGCCGACCACTAAAAGGAATTAGAAAATGTTAGACAGACTTCAATATGTAAAGCAGCGTTTTGACGAGATTTCGGATTTGATTATTCAGCCGGATGTTATTTCTGATCAAAAACGTTATAAACAGCTTAACCAGGAATATAAAGGGATAAAAGCGCTGGTTGAAAAGAGAGAAGAATACATCATAGTTTTAGCCAACATCGACGAAGCAAACGAAATTATTGCTGACGGAAGTGATGCTGAAATGGTGGAAATGGCCAAAATGCAGTTGGATGAAGCAAAAGAACGCCTGCCGGAACTGGAGGAGGAAATCAAATTTATGCTGATTCCTAAAGATCCGGAAGATGCGAAAAACGTAATGGTGGAGATCCGCGCCGGAACGGGTGGAGACGAAGCGAGTATTTTTGCAGGTGACTTGTTCAGAATGTATACTAAATATTGTGAAACACAGGGTTGGAGAACTTCTGTAGTAGATATGAACGAAGGAACATCAGGAGGTTTCAAAGAGGTTATTTTTGAAGTTACCGGAGAAGATGTGTACGGAACCCTGAAATTTGAAGCAGGTGTTCACCGTGTACAGCGTGTTCCGCAGACCGAAACACAGGGACGTGTACATACCTCGGCCGCTACGGTTATGGTATTGCCGGAAGCAGAAGAGTTTGATGTTCAGGTAGACATGAACGATGTACGTGTAGATTTCTTCTGCTCGTCAGGACCTGGAGGACAGTCGGTAAATACGACGAAATCGGCAGTACGTTTAACGCACATTCCTACAGGATTGGTAGCGCAGTGTCAGGACGAGAAATCGCAGCACAAAAATAAAGACAAAGCTTTAATGGTATTACGTTCCCGTTTATACGAGATGGAACTGGCCAAAAAGCAGGAAGAAGATGCTAAAAAACGCAGCTCTCAGGTGAGTTCGGGAGACCGTTCGGCTAAGATTCGTACTTACAACTATGCACAAGGCCGTGTGACGGATCACCGTGTTGGTTTAACGCTTTACGATTTAGGAAACATCATGAACGGTGATATCCAGAAAATCGTTTCGGAGCTTCAGCTGGTAAACAACATGGAGAAACTGAAAGAAGCTTCGGAAGTTTACTAACGTAAACTTTTTTAGGTGCTAAGATACTAAGATGCTGAGGTTCTAAGTTTTTTTAGACTTTAGATTAATATATATGAAAAACCGGACTTGCGTCCGGTTTTTTTTGTTTCTCACTCTGTCTAAAAGTCTGAGATTTTTTAGTTTAACAATACAGCTATGTTTGTTAATGAAAGTGAAACGCCTTTCTTACAGCACTTTTAGCTATGTTTCTATGTGTTTAAACCCTTATGCGCAGCAGTTTAATTTTTAACTTCCATATTTTAATTCATGGAAAAACGTGTTTTTTGTAAGGTACTGATGTTTAAGGGTTTGTTTTTAGATTGTCTACGGATCTATGTTTGTTACTAAAAGTGAAACGCCTTTTCTACAGCACTTTTAGCTATGTTTCTATGTGTTTAAACCCTTATGCGCAGCAGTTTA
>NZ_JBMDKA010000017.1:0-127969 GCF_057809475.1 Flavobacterium sp. FG19
TGAACGACTGCTGGTTATGGCTTTATAGAGGCGCATGGCAGGAATGGGGTATCGACGAAGTAGAAATGGCAGTTCCGATGAGCCCGGATCAGGTTCTGGCCAAACGCCACGGAATCTTCAAACACCAGTCACAGAAAGACGGCGTGGTATTTCAGGGAACTGATGCAAGAGAGTTCTGGCAGAGAGCCGAGGATAGAAACAGAGAAACCGCTCAGGTATATCAGCAAATGGGACTGTCGAGTTATGCGGCTATGGAAGCTTTCGTGAGATGGCATTATTAGTGTTCAGTTTACAGTCGCAGTCTCAGTTTACAGCCGCGGTGTTCAGTGTTCAGTCACAGAAAGCTGGCCGTCAAATAACGTATGCAAACTGTGACTGTAAACTGAATACTGACCACTGAGACAACGACTGAAAACTAAAAAATATAAAATAACAGAAAAAAATGACTTTAATAAAATCAATTTCGGGAATAAGGGGCACTATTGGCGGTAGGGTAGATGAAAACCTGACTCCGGTAAATGCCGTGAAATTTGCCGCGGCTTACGGAATGTGGCTTAAAGAAGAAAATCCCAATAAACCGTTAACCGTCATGATAGGCCGTGATGCCAGGATTTCAGGGGAAATGATCAGTAATCTGGTTTCCAATACACTTACAGGTTTAGGAATTAATGTGGTAGACATTGGATTGTCAACTACACCAACGGTAGAAACAGCCGTGATATTAGATCATACCGACGGCGGGATTATCATAACCGCAAGCCATAACCCAAAACAGTGGAATGCCTTAAAACTGCTGAATCAAAAAGGAGAATTTCTGAATGCTGCTGCCGGAGAAAAAATACTGGAGATTGCGGCCAATGAAAACTTTTTGTTTGCAGACATAGATAACTTAGGCAGTTATGAAAAAAAAGAAGGTTATATCGAAAGACATATCGACGAAGTTTTAAAACTCGCCTTAGTTGATGTTGAAGCGATTAAAAAAGCCAATTTTAAAGTAGTGGTGGATGCCGTTAATTCGACGGGTGGAATTGCGATTCCGGCTTTACTGGAAAGACTTGGAGTGGAATGCATCCGTTTGTATTGTGAACCCAACGGCCATTTTCCGCATAATCCGGAGCCTTTAAAAGAACATTTGACCGATATCTCAGAATTGGTAGTAACCGAAAAAGCAGATCTGGGTATTGTAGTAGATCCGGATGTAGACCGTCTGGCTATTATCTGCGAAGACGGTTCGATGTTTGGCGAAGAATACACGCTTGTAGCCTGTGCCGATTATGTTTTAGGACAGACAAAAGGTAATACGGTTTCTAATTTGTCTTCTTCAAGAGCTTTACGCGATATTACTTTGAAACACGGCGGTCAATATGAAGCCAGTGCTGTTGGTGAAGTCAATGTAGTCGAAGTAATGAAAACAACAGACGCTGTTATAGGCGGAGAAGGGAATGGCGGGATTATTTATCCGGCAGCTCATTACGGACGTGATTCGCTAGTAGGCACAGCCCTGTTTTTGTCGCATCTGGCAAAAGAAAAAGTTTCCTGTAAAACACTTAGGGAAAGTTATCCGGAGTATTATATGAGCAAAAATAAAATCGAACTCACACCCGAAATTAATGTTGACGAAGTTCTGGAGAAAATAACGCAGAAATTTCAAAACAATAACCCTAATGGTATTGATGGTGTTAAAATAGATTTTGAAAAAGAATGGGTACATCTGAGAAAATCAAATACAGAACCTATTATCAGGATTTATACCGAAAGTGATTCACAGGAAACCGCCGATAAACTGGCCCAAAATTTTGTTACGGTGATTGAAGATTTACTGTAAGAATTGAAGTTGAAATAACGAAACAGGCACAATAAAGAATTTACTGGAAAAGAATTAAGTTGTTGATTTTAAAATAAGAATAAGAGCATTTTACTGCAATAAATAATTAAATGAATAGTAAGGCAAATGATTTTATTTTTAAGAAATAACAAAATTTTTTAAGCCATTTTTTAAATTCTTACATAAGAAAAAGTAAAAAAGGATAAGAATTTAACAATACTTTTTTTTAAAAATGTGCTCGAAAACACTTTTTTCATGTGCACGAACACATTTTTTTGATTTTGCCATTGTTTATTAAAAAATATTATTTAGTTTAGCCATAAGTAAGTCGAAAAACAGCCTTTTTTTATCCATTTTTTCAGCTGGAATTCAGATTAAAAACCACGAAAAAAAGGACTCTTTAAATACATCGATCAGCTGATTATTAAAAGAAAAAAAATACCAATTAGAAAAGACAACCAAAAACAAAACAAGAACAAAAAAACAGACAAAATTATGAAACCAAAAAAACGTGACTGATCCCTTTCGCTTTGTGTTTGATAAAATGCGTAACCAGATTTTTGCTCACACAAAGTATGCTTTTTACCATTAACCATTAACTAACCAAAACGATATGAAAAAAAGTAATAAGTTACCGGACAGTAACTATCAGGAATTAAAGTTTAATTTTAGGACCTTACTCACCGTCTTATTTTTGATAGTCTCTGTTGTTGAAGTAAATGCAGCTTCATTTACAGAAAACGGAGAAAAAACAGAAACAACAGGTACAAAATCAGAAGCAGATATTACCATAAAAGGAGTTGTTTTAGATGAACTTGGACAACCTATGATTGGAGTAACCATTGTACCAAAAGGTTCACCAAGAGGAACTACTACAGATTTTGACGGAACCTTTACCATCACAGTTCCTTCTACAACCGAAGCCCTTTTATTTTCTTACGTAGGATACGAGCCCAAAGAAGTAGCCATCGCAAACAACACGAACATGAAAGTGTCTATGGCGCCTTCATCCAAAAGCCTTAATGAGGTTGTGATTGTAGGATACGGAACCCAGAAAAAGAAAAACGTATTAGGAGCAATGTCTTCGATAAAAGGAGAAACATTAACCCTGTCTTCGGCTCCTTCTGTTTTAACAGCACTTCAGGGAAAAGTGGCCGGTTTACAAATTGTTCAGAACAGTGCACAGCCCGGAGGGGGATTTAATATCCAGATTCGTGGTGCGGGTTCCGTAAATGCCAGTAATGACCCTTTAGTAGTTATTGACGGATTTCCAATTACCAATCTGCAGCAGCCCGGAACCGGAAACCGTTACGACGGTGGAACACAAAGTATCTTAAATTCATTTAACCCCAACGATATTGAATCTATCGAGGTTTTAAAAGATGCGAGTGCTTCGGCCATCTACGGTGCCAGAGCAGCCAACGGGGTAATTATGATTACCACGAAAAAAGGAAAAGAAGGTGACGTAAGAGTGGATTATTCCGGTTCGTATTCGTACCAAAAATACAATGATGCCTATGATGTTCTGAACCTGCAGGAATGGATGCAGTTACGTAATGATGCGGCAAAAGAAAACTGGGAATTTATTAACAGAGTATATCCGTATTCTTCCAAAACACTGGAAGAAGCCAATGCAGCTCCGGTTAACGGAATTCCGTACAAAAGAATCTATTCTGATGAGCAGATCAGAAATGCCGGAAAAGGAACCGACTGGCTTGGACTGGTTACCCGTGATGGTATGATCGAGCAGAATAACCTTTCTCTAAGAGGCGGAACAAAATCAACGAAATACTTCTTATCCGGAAACTTATTTAACCAGGAAGGAGTTATTAGAAATTCCGGTTTAAAAAGAACCACACTTCATTTCAGTATCGATCAAAAGTTAACTGATTATGTGAATTTTGGAATGAACATGACCAAAAGCCGTATTAAAAACCAAAACTCACAGTTAGGCGGTGACCAGTTTGAAAATTCAGGAATCATCAGATCGGCCATTCAGCAGAGCCCAAACATTGCGGCGATTGATGAATATGGAAATTATCCGATCAATCCTGACAATGCCCTGGAGCCTAACCCGTATTCCTTGTTAACGATTACAGATCAGGGGGTGATTGACAGAACCATGACTAACTTTTATGCTGAAATAAAACCACTAAAAGGACTTACAGCAAGAGTTCAGGCCGGTTTTGACCAGGGGAATACCAGCAGAGGAACTTACCTGCCAAGAACGACACTATACGGCGCTTTGGAAAATGGTAAAGCCTCTTTTAATACGCAAAAAAAGGATGATGATTTATTAGACATTATCTTAACCTATAATACCAAGTTAGGAGACGACAATTCATTTACTTTTATGGCAGGTTATTCACAATCTACATTCAGAAATGAAACGGCATCTTTAGGAAACAGTAATTTTATTACCGATTCGTTTTTATGGAATAACATGAATGCCGGAGCCGGAACAAAATTAACCACATCATCTAAAAATGAAGATTCTTATCGTTCCTACTTTTCAAGGATAAACTATTCGTATAAAGATAAATACATGTTAACTTCTACGATTCGTCGTGATGGAGCCAGTATGTATGCAGAAAACAATAAATATGCTTTGTTTCCTTCTATTTCGGCGGGCTGGGATATATCAAGAGAATCGTTTATGAACGGTATCAGCGATTATGTATCACAGCTTAAAGTAAGATTTGGCTATGGTTCGGTTGGAAATTCATCCGGACTTTCTAAAGGAGCATTTTATGCTCAGCCGGCATACCTAAATCCGGATGAATCCATTTGGACAGGAGTATTTGCCAGCAGGTTAAACAATCCTGATTTGAAATGGGAAACCACAACCGAAAAGAATTTAGGTATTGATTTCGAAGTGCTTAACAGAAGAATTTCAGGTTCGGTTGAGATATACAACAGAGAAGTTTCAGATTTATTGGTAGAAAAACCAATTAACAGTTATAATGAAATAAACACTGTTTGGGCCAATATAGGAAGCACGCAGACAAAGGGTGTTGAGGTTACCGTGAGTACTGTAAACATTAACAATCCTGACTTTAAATGGAACACTACGTTTACCTATTCGCAATACAAAACGAACTGGAAAGAAAGAGCTCCGGACTGGAAACCTTCCGTATACATGGGATACAACGATCCGGTACGTGCACAATACAGCCAGATTGCCGATGGTGTAATGCAGATTGGAGAAGTAGTTCCGGCACAGCCTGATCTATATCCGGGGCAGATCAAAATCAAAGATCTTAACGGTTTTGTGAGAGATGCGGCAGGAAATCCGGTGACGGATGAAAACGGGGTATTTTTAAGAACAGGGGCTCCGGATGGAAAAATTGACGAAGCCGACACCGTTTTATTGGGTTCATCAGATCCTGATTTTACAGCAGGTTTAAGCAACACGATAATCTGGAAAAATTTCCAGTTGAATTTTCAGTTCAACGGAATGTTTGGACGTGAAATCGTAGATCAGACAGATTTTGCTTACGGTGTAACAGCAGTAGGAGTAGCACAGAACGGAAGAAATGCCTTAAGAAATGTATACAACAGATGGACACCGGATAATCCAACCAACACACGTCCGGGTTCGCATTTTGGATATACCCAGTATGGTTCAGGTGATTTCTTTATGCAGGATGCTTCATTTGTTCGCTTACAGAGTGTTTCTTTAAGCTACAATTTCCCTAAAAAATGGTTTGGTAAATACATGCAGGGCGCTGCTATCCGATTAGACGGGCAAAACCTTTTTACTATTACCAAATATGATGGTATCGATCCTGAAACAGACGGTTATGCAGCGGCTTATCCAAATGTTAAAACATACACAGTAGGAATTGATCTTAAGTTCTAATAAAAAAGATATGAAAAATTTAAAAAATTATACATTAGTTTTACTGTTACTGGTTTTTTCAGGCTGTAACGAAGATATAGAGTCGGTTAATTACGATGAAATTAACCCAAGTATTTTTCCAAGCTCAGAAGCAGATATTCAGGCTATAGTGGCTTCGGCTTATTATCCGCTGCGAGGATCTTACGGAAACGGAATTCATTCTACTTCAGAAAACGGATTAATGTTTATGCTGGATGCTACTACCGAAATTCTTCAGGGACCTTACGGTGTGCAGCAGGAAGCCTCATTACACAGTTACAAACCAAGTTCTGTTGCTTTTACCCGATTCTATGATGTATTCTATAACAAGATAAGCAGTATGACTTTGAGTATCGACCGAATCGAAAAGTCAAATGTAAGTGAACTGGTTAAAAAACAGGCTATTGCCGAAATTAGATGTGCCAGAGGATTATTGGCTTACGAGCTTTTTGACTTGTACGGACCGCTTGTAGTAGCTCCTCTTGAAATACTGCAGAATCCTTTAAAAGAAGAACCGCTGGCAAGACTTTCTAATGCAGCGATGGTAAGTTTTATCGAAAATGATCTTAAAGCGGCAGCCGAAGATTTAAAAGCACCTGCCGAAACGGCTTACGGACGATTCAGCAGCGGTATGGCCAGAATGGTATTGATACGTTTATACCTGCATGAAAAAAGATGGGCAGAAGTAGAAGAGCAGTCCAGTGCTATCATAGACATGAATTACTACGGATTAGAAGAAGATTACGCAGGTTTATGGGATGTAACTGCTCCGGTTGACAGCAAAGAAGTAATTTGGGCTGTTCCGGCAGATTATGCAGGTACCAGTGAAAACCAATGGCAGTTAATGGCACTGCCAAACAATTATCCGGGCCGAGGCGGTTACGGAACGATTCAGAGTTCATGGACTTTCTACGATTCTTTTGAAGCGACTGATATTCGTAAAACAGCACTTATTGCCGAATTTGCAGGAACAGACGGGGTAACCTATAACCGACAAAATCCGGCCAATTATATGCAGTTAGGACCAATTCCGTTAAAAATTCATCCGGATGCTGCCAGAACAACAGCCTTATCAACCGTAGATATAATTGTGTACCGTTATGCTGATGTGCTTTTATCAAAAGCAGAAGCACTGGTTAACAAAACCGGAACCCCAACTCAGGAAGCGATTGATTTAGTAAATATTGTGAGAAGAAGAGCAAAAATTAGTGAAATTCAGTTGGTTAATTATGCAACACTGGCTAAATTTAACGATATGATCCTTTTGGAAAGATCTCACGAATACTGGTGCGAAAACGGACAATACCGTTCTGATTTAATCCGACACGGGAAATTTACAGAACATGCGCTGGCTTTAAACGGTTCTGCCAGCCAGAGTGCCCCGTACAAAGCATTGTTCCCTTTTTCATTAGACCGAATCAGTGAAGGTAAAGGTAAATTTATTCAGAATCCTGGATATAATTAATTTAAAGACGGCTATCACATTGTGTGAAGGAATGAAACAAAACCTCATCATTTAATTAGACAAAAATGAAACATTTATTTATAGCATTCTGCCTTTTCATAAATCTGGCTTCAAGCTGTCAGAGCGACAGCGGCGGAAACAATGAAGAAGAAACAAACGGTCTTGAAAAAGTAACTTATACCGTTTCTAATGAAGTTTTTACCAATCCGGAACGTGGTTTTATGCATACCTGGCAGGTTAATTCAGAAGGAGCTGCTATGACTGCCGCTTCTTTGGGTAACCTTAAAAAAGAGAATGTAAGCCTTATTCTGCGTTTGTACTATTTAGAGAAATTTAAAACATCGGCTTTAAGCCAGACACAGCTGGATCTTATTAAAACAGATTTCAGCCGTTTAAGAGAAGCCGGTTTAAAATGCGTACTGCGTTTTGCTTATACAGATGCCCAGGATGGTACTGATGCTTCTGTAGCTGTAATTTCAGGACATTTAGACCAGCTGAAACCTATTCTGGAAGAAAACAAAGATGTAATTGCTTTTGTTCAGGCAGGTTTTGTGGGAGCGTGGGGCGAATGGTATTATACTACGAACCAGCTGACTACTCCGGCAAACAAAAAACTGATTCTGGACAAACTGCTGGCTTCTTTCCCAAAAGAAGTCAAATTACAGGTAAGAACTCCAAAAATCAAACAGGATTATATGAATACGTCTATCGCTATGGATGCAGCGACAGGTTACGGAACCTCGACTACAGCCCGTTTAGGTTTTCATAACGACTGTTTTATGGCCAGTGTCGATGATTACGGAACGTATATCAATGTTACTTCAGATAAAAATTACATAAGCAGTGAAGCACTGTATGTACCAACAGGAGGAGAAACCTGTCCGCCTGCAGATGTGCCTATTGCGAGCTGCAGTACCGCCGAGAAAGAAATGACCCTTTTGAAATGGACGTATTTAAACCTGGACTATTACGGACCGGTTTTACAGGAATGGCGTAACAATAACTGTTTTACTGATTTTGAAAGAAAGCTGGGTTATAGACTTTCGCTGGCGTCTTCTGAAGTTAAAAAAGAAATAGCCGTAAATGGTTCACTGGAACTGAATGCTTTGATCAACAATTCCGGTTTTGCCCCGGTTTACAATCCTAAAAAAGCATTTTTGATTCTGAGAGCAGCAAACGGTACGGTTTACAAGAAAGAATTGGCATTTGATGTTCGTAAAGTAGTGCCAAGAGTAGCTTATAACCTGAAAGAATCCGTGAGTTTATCTCAGATTCCGGCAGGAACATACGAACTGCTTTTAAAAATAGAAGACAGTTCTTCTAAACTGGCGGACAGACCTGATTATTGTATTCGCTTTGCCAATACAGGATTATGGGATGCAGCGACAGGATTTAATAAATTATCACAAACGGTTATCATTAAATAGTTCTTAAAACATTTAAATTAAAAACCATGAAAAAAATAAAACTAACGCAATATTTCACATTGCTTGCTGCTTTGTTACTGCTGGCTTCCTGTTCCAGTGACAGCTCATCAGACGACTCAGCAACAAAACCAACAGCCGATTTTTCATTTACCAATGACGGAAGCACCTTTACTTTTACCAACCTTTCGACAAACGGTACAAATTACAGATGGGATTTTGGAGATTTGTATTATGTATCTAACGAAAAAGATCCGGTTTATACCTATAAAATAGGAGGCGAAATCAGAGTGTCGCTGACGGTAACTAATGAGAAAGGCGAAGAAGCTTTTATCACTAAAACCATAACAGCGCCGAAAATCATCATTATAGACATTAGTATAGACGGAAAATTTACAGACTGGGATGATGTAGCCGTAACGGATCAGAATACATCCGGAAACGGTTCTATCCAGAAAATTAAAATCTGGGCAGGAGGAGCCAATGTCAATGTGTATTTAGAAGGAAATAAAAAAATGCTGATGGAACTGGTAGATATGTACATCAATACCGATGGTAACACCCAAACCGGATTCCTGCACAGTAACTGGCCGGAAGGTTCCGGAGCCGAATTTTTATTTGAAGGCCCGATGGTAACCAATGGCTGGGGGCAGTTTTATAACCATACCGATCCAAACGGAGGCTGGGGCTGGGGCGCTATAGCCGGTTCAGGAGCCAACCTGAAATCATCCGGAATTGTAAGCCTTTCAGATACTACGAATGCTATTGAGTTTAGTATTCCAAAATCACAATTAGGAACTATAGGAAGCTCAATTGGTATTGCCATTACCGAAATGACTTCAGGATGGGCGGCCGTAGCCAATTTCCCTGAAGGACCTAAATTCTCTACTTTAGAGTTGTAGTTTGTCATCGATAGCCGGTCAAAAAGTGCCATTAGGCAGAGAGTTTTTTGAAGATTAATTTTTTACGCCTAATGGCATGAGCTATCGAGTTTATATAATTTAATAATCCCGGTTGTTAAAAAATATCGGGATTATTATAAAAAAAGTAAAAGAAGAAATGACTAAAACAATAGCCAGCAACCGATTAATGTCTGTAGACGTACTGCGAGGATTTGATCTTTTAATGATCATAGTGGCCGACCGTTTTTTTTACAATCTCAATACAGCGGCCAATACTCCTTTTACCAAAGCTCTGGCAGACCAGTTTGAACATCCGGAATGGTTTGGATTTCATTTTTATGATATCATCATGCCTTTGTTTTTATTTGTCGTGGGTGTGGTAATTCCGTTTTCATTGGGAAAAAGAAGTACGGAACCCGGATCAGAACGTACTTTATACCGACATATTCTGAAACGATTTGTTGTTCTTTTTATTCTCGGCTGGATTGTACAGGGGAATTTACTGGCACTGGATATTTCAAAATTCCATATTTTCAGTAATACCCTTCAGGCCATTGCGGTAGGTTATGTGTTTTCCTGTATTGCTTATTTACATTTATCCCGAAAAGGAAGATATATCTTCTTTGTTTTCTGCCTGATACTCTATGCTGTATTATTATCTGTTCCGGCTTTCTTCGGGCATAGTTTTGAATTACTGCCGGAAAAAAATCTGGCAATATTTATTGATCAGCAGGTTTTTGGACGGTTTTACGATCAGACACAATATTCATGGCTGCTGACAGGTTTGGGATTTACGGCCACAACCTTATCCGGCTTGTTTGCGGGAGAATTACTTCTTTCGCCGCTGCCAAGAAAAAAAACAGCGCTTTATCTGCTTTTAATTGGCATAGCTGCTTTTCTTTTATCATTCCTAACAGGTATCTGGCATCCTGTTATCAAAAAAATATGGACCAGTTCATTTGTAATTTTTTCATCCGGAATCAGCTTTGTTTTATTAGCTTTATTTTACTGGCTTGTCGATGTAAAGGGATATACCCGATGGGCTTATCCGTTTCGGGTAATCGGGCTTAATGCCATCGCAGCTTATGTAGGTTCCCACGTATTGAATTTCTCTGAAATTGCCAAACAGGTTTTCTTTGGCTTTGAGCAGTTCACCGGAGCTTATTACGATGCCTTCTGCGATCTGGCTGGTTTTGGAATCCTTTATTTCCTGCTTTGGTACATGCATAAAAATAAAACCTATATAAAAGTTTAAAACAGAAATTGTTACAGAAAGAACGTTCAAACAAAATATCACTAAAACAAAAAAAATGAAAAGTTTAAAATTTTTAGTAATAGCATTTCTGCTATTCAGTGTCTGCGATATATCGGCACAGCTTATTAAAACAAAAACACCAAAAAGAGCTAAAGGACAAACTGATGTTTTACGTTTGGCAACACCCGCCATTCCGCATGTTCGTGTAGCAGTTATTGGTCTGGGAATGCGCGGTACCGGAGCAGTTGAACGTATTCCGCATGTTCCCGGAGTAGAAATTGTAGCCTTGTGCGATATGCTGGAAGAAAGAACAAAAGCGGCCAATGATACACTCGCTAAACTGGGGGCCCCAAAAGCACAGGAGTTTTTTGGTCCCGATGCCTGGAAAAAAGTAACCAAACTGGATAATGTCGATTTGGTTTATATTGTAACCGACTGGAAACATCACGCCAATATCGCAGTTCAGGCCATGAAAGACGGAAAACACGTAGCCGTAGAAGTTCCGGGAGCTTTAACCATGGACGAAATCTGGGATATTATCGATACCTCCGAAAAAACACGTAAACATTGTATGATGCTGGAAAACTGTGTATATGATTTCTTTGAACTGACCACTTTAAATATGGCGCAGCAGGGATTATTTGGAGAAATCCTTCACGCAGAAGGTTCTTATATTCATGGACTTCAGCCTTATTGGGGAAATTACTGGGACAACTGGAGAATGGATTACAACCGCAAACACAGAGGGGACATTTACCCGACGCACGGAATGGGACCGGCTTGTCTGGCTTTAAACATTCACAGAGGGGATAAAATGAATTTCCTGGTTTCAATGGACACAAAAGCAGTAGGAAACCCGGCCTTTATTAAAGAAAAAACAGGAGAAGTAGTAACCGATTTCAGAAATGGTGACCATACGATGACGATGATTCGTACCGAAATGGGAAAAACAATCCAGATCCAGCATGATGTTACAAGCCCGAGACCGTACAGCAGAATGTACCAGTTATCCGGAACCAAAGGTTTTGCCAATAAATATCCTGTTGAGGGGTACGCTATTGATGCTAAAGAAGCCGGAGCAGAAATATCCAAAAATTACCAAAACCTGAATGCAGAAGAATTTGTTTCTGAAGAGGTAAAGAAAATCTTAATGGAAAAATACAAAAATCCTATCGTAAAAGATATTGAAGAAATGGCTAAAAAAGTAGGAGGCCATGGCGGTATGGATTTTATTATGGATTACCGTATGTTCTACTGTCTGCAGAAAGGGCTTCCTCTGGATATGGATGTATACGATTTGGCCGAATGGTCCTGTTTAAGTCCGTTAACAGAGATCTCATTAGATCATAATTCCGCTCCGGTCGAAATTCCCGATTTTACCCGTGGAAGCTGGAATAAACTTAAAACCGTCGAATTTTCGAGATAAACTAAGTAATACGCAAAGTATTTTAGTTTTTTGTTGTTAATATATTTGTTAGTTATCAGGAAGCCCGTAAAAATACATTTACGGGCTTCTTATTTAAAGAATTCTTAAAACACCGCCATCGGCTCGTAAACTGGCACCATTAGTAGCTATTGAAAGCGGACTGGAAATATATACAGCCAGTGAGGCAATTTCTGAAGGATTTATAAAACGCTGTAATAACGAATGCGGATTGGTCTGCTGCATGATGGCACTTTTCATCTGTTCCGTTTCCAGATTCTGAAGGGCTGCGATATGTTCAACTGCAGAGGCAACACCGTCAGAATAAGCAGGGCCGCCCAAAATGGTATTAACCGTTACTTCTGTTCCTGCTGTTAGTTTTGATAAACCGTTACTCACAGCATTCATAGCTGCTTTAGTCATTCCGTAATGAATCATATTTCCCGGGATATTTACACCGGACTCACTGCTGATAAAAACAATCCGTCCTGTTTTTTTCTCCAGCATTTTCGGCAGTAGTTTTTTCGAAAGACGGATACTGCTCATCACATTGATTTCAAAAATCCTGGACCAGTCTTCATCTTCTAAATCTTCAAAGTTTTTTAAATCAAAAATCCCCACATTGTTGATTAAAATATCAATGTCATCCAGTTGGGCCAATAAGTTTTTTACTTCGTCCTGTTTACCAAAATCGGCAGCAATTCCCGAAACAATAGTTTTAGGAAATTCGGCCTGTAGTTTTTGTACGGCCAGCTGTGTCTTTTCGGGATCTCTTCCGTTCAGGATAATCGCTGCATTTTCATTGGCTAACTGCTGCGCAATGGCATAACCAATTCCTTGTGTTGAGCCGCTGATAAAGGCTTTTTTGCCGTCTAATTTTAAATCCATTTTGTAATATTTAATTTTGTAATGATTGATACATAAATAGTCAAAAAAATTAGCTGATGACAGCTAATTGCATTTCGATTTGATTTTGAAGTACCCTTTTGTCAGGATACATCCTTCTGAGTGTATTGAGTCCGCACCAGAAAGTAACGAGGTATTTTCCCAGTATTTCCGCCGCTGTTGTTGTTTTCAGTCTTCCTTCCAATTGTTCGTTTTTAATCGTCTGCGTAAACATTTCTTCGACTTCTTTTAAAATTTGTACCGCTTGCGCTTCCAGTTTATCATCAACAAAAGTCATTTCGACAACGGTATTGGCAATAATACAGCCTTTTAAATGTTCATTTTCATCGGCTGCGGCGATACTTCTGAAAAAATCTTTAATGAGTTCCAAAGGCAGTTCGGCCTGGCTGAGTTCCTTTTTAAAAGCATCAAAGGCCAGTCTTCGTTCTTCAATCGCTTTTTGAAAGACTTCTTTTTTTCCCCCTTTAAAAGTATTGTAAAAACTTCCGGCTCCGGCTCCGGTTGCTTTTTGAAGATCGCTTAACGAAGTGGCACTGTAACCTTTCTGCCAGAAAAGCTCCTGTGCCTTTTTTATAATATCGCTGTTTTCGTATATCGATGGTCTTCCGCGCATACTAAATTTATTTTTTGTAATGATCGGTACAAAAATAAATAAAAATAGCTTTATTCCAAATTTTAAATCAACTTTTCCCGAATCAGTTAAAAGACTGTTTGTATTGTAAAGGAGTTAAAGTCATTTCCTTTTTAAAGAATTTACTGAAAGACTGCGGGTATTCAAACCCCAGTGAAAAGACGATTTCGTTAACAGTCAGGTTAGTAGTCGTAAGCAGTTCTTTTGATTTTCAATCAGATAATCATGCAGGTACTGCTGGATATTTAGACCTGTAATGTTTCGGAGCAGGCTTAAGTAAATGTGGGAAAGATTTAATTCTTTAGATCAATTCAGACGCATTTTAAACTAAAAATGCCTCGTGTAAAGGTCTATTTTTTGTTTTAATCTTTCTGCCAGATAAGCATTTCCCTCTTTTAAGGTCTCGTAAACCAGCTGGGATTCTTTATGGTATTCTTTTTTCTTTTCGGTTGTCCAATAAAAAGGCGGGGCGTATAAATTACAGATTCGGTCTGCCATTTTAACCGACCAGACTTCTCTGGGCTGCTGTACGATTCTTTGAAGGCTGTCTTTCATCTGAAACTGTTTTTCAAGAGTTAAATCTTTGGTTAGAGCACTTACGCCAAGGGCTGTTTTTTCTCCAAATAATTCTTTAATCCTGTCAAAAGAAGCCTCGGTATCTTCTATTGAATCGTGAAGCAGGGCGCAGGCAATACAAAAATCGGCATCAAGATCTGTGTCATGATCTAGGGCCTGCAGCACTTCAAAAACCACACTTCCTATGTGATTGATATATTCTATTTGTAAACCTTCTTCATCTCCGCCATATTTTTGTCCTTCATGCAGTTTAGAAACTAAATGCCAGGTATTTTGTAAATTATCGATTGACCATTTTTTCATAAATATCTTAAAAATTTAAGTATTGTTATTCTTTTATAGGATTTCTGTCTTTACAATATACCGCTTTTTATTGTTATTCGATTTGTAAAACCCCAAAAATAAAACAGCTGTAATGATCTCTGTACTCATTAAAAGTAAAAATGATAAGATAAGAATTACTACATTCTTTAAAATTAAGAAACTGGCAGCGGTATAATACCTTATTTTCCTCAATTTCCAGATATTCCCTTTTAGTCATATGCTGTTCGAAAAGAGTTTCCTTACTGATTTGGCCGTTTTCTATTAGATTATATAAAGGAAAAGAGCCCGCATTGGATAAAACTACTTCATGTTTTATCTTTCCGTCGGCGCAGTAAAAACTAAAATTCAGTTCAGAAGTATGATAGTCAACACCAAAACTTCTTTCGGCTACTTGTATTTTTCTAATAATAGATAGTGTATTCAACTTTAAGGCTTTTTACAGGGTTTGTAAATACAGCATTTTTGCCAGGATAATATACAGGGTTTCATCATCTTCAATAGGAAGGCGCAGTTTTTTATCTGTTTTTAGTTTTTTCGTTTCCGGAATCAGATTAATATGTTTTTGAGTTTCATTTGTCTGAGCAAAACCACTGTTTAAATTAATTCTGTAACTTTCGGCTGTGCCTTTAACAATCACAAAATTACCGTCAAATTTTTCTATTTTTAGTTGTAAAACAGGAGCAATTCTTTCAATAATCTGTTTTCTTATTTTTGAGTTGGCATTATCAGAAAACAAACCTTTTTGATATTCTGTTCGATATGATTCATATTCTTGTTTGTTTTCAGATAATTCTATATTGTTGGCAATACTGGTTGTGGCAATAAAAAGGTCTATATCCCGGCATATTTCAGATAATGTTACTAATGGGATTTCTTTTAGTTTTATTTTTTCAAAGCTCTGTTTGAGTTTGTAATCATTGATTTTAGTTGAATTATCAGCAGTAAAATACAATTGTTTTGTTGGAATTGCAAAACTATAGCGGTCATAGTCACATGTCAGGTGAGCTGAAATATTTAAGGGTTTTACATATATTCTTGGCCAGTTTGCGCCTTCATGTTCATAAGTAAAAATCCATCCGGTACTATTGGCAACCGCCATTAATTTATTTACTTCCAAAAAATGATTTGCAAAACGGGGTGTTTCTAAAAGTTCCGATTCTGAAACAGAGAACGGATAATTTTCCCTGTAGACCTGCCTTTCACTTTGTATGATTTTATTATTCCATAAAAACGTCTGCCACGCACTGATATTCTGTTCCTGATTTGTTACGGGATGCCATAAACAAATTTCATCCAAAGCGCCGGGTTCAATAGTTTTGCCGTTTGAATCCAATAATTGCTGATTTAGCAGTATAAAATCAGTAGTATTGGACTTATTGGTCCATAGTAACCCTTCCAGGTGCGGAGAAATTAAATCATGATTTTTGAGGTATTTCTCCCAGTCAGCAAACTGCCAGACTCTGTCATAAAGCCAATATGTTTTTATTCGTTTTTTTAAATCGGTAAAAATGGTATTAATTTGTTTGATTTCTTCATTGATTTCTTTCAGGTCTTTAGCATAATCAGAAGTAAGTATTGATGGTGTTTGTTTGAAACTTTGTCCCTGAGAATCCTGCCATTCTTTTACGATTTTTTTATTTTTGAAAGAGATCGTAAGAGTATAATCAGCAATTTGAAAAGTTTTGCTTCCATTTTTAAAACCAAAATTAGGTATTGATTTATCAGCCAGCAGCTGCTCCGGAATAGTAGAGTTTTCTTTAAATTTATCAATGCTTTTTTCTAAGGCGGTAATAAACTTATTATATTTTGTTTTGTTTCGCATGATATTTAAAATACCAAAAGCCTCTTCTTTTTGTGTGGCGATAAGAGCTTCCAATGCCAGATTTCCGGTGACAGTGGATTTAGCGCCTACTCCGTACACTTTTGCATAAGAATGCTCTGTAATGCTTTTTAAAATACTTAATGATAAATCATTCGGGCTTATATAAGCGCAGGACCAGATTAAACCTTTCAGGGCGTTAGCATACGTATCAAAAAACCAGGATTCTTCTTTTATTGATGCTGAAATTAAGACTTGTAATTCTTTGAAATATTTTTCAGTTCCTAATTTCTCAATTGCTGTTGTTAGCTCAGAAAGCCAGGAATTAACTGGTTTTTTGCCTTTGGAACATTGGCAGATCACATGCATTATGCCGTACCAGTCTTCTTTAGAATTTAATTCGTCTATATATTTATCCTTAAACCATTTCCAGTTGATATCGTCTAAAAAAGCATTTGCGTTGCCAGAGCTGACTTCATTGGTATTACTTGCTGCTTTATGTTCTTCAAAAGAGATATTCGTAAAAGCAGAAAATTCCGGATTTATATTTTGAGAGTTCTGAATTGAATTTATAAAACCTTCATATCCGTTATAATAGAGGTCTTTTATATACCAGTTTTTAGTATTTTCATCGGTCAGATACTTTTGTGTAAAATAATCATACTCTTCTTTGTTCATGAAAGCGAGAGAAAATAATAAAGTCTGTTCACGATAATAACCATATTCGACTAGTTGTAATGGTATTGCAATTAACCTGTAGGCACTGTCTGACTTCGATAATAAAGCATTTATATCTTTAATAAAATCATATCTTGAGATTTCTATGTCTTCCCCCAGATGGTTAATGATGAAGATATTGTCGTGATCGTCTACATTGTAAGTTGGTTTATTAACTTTTTTTAAAGCAACGGGAATTAAAGTGTTTAAGTCGTCAATAAATTCCTTTATGGTTTTAAAAGATTTGTCTTTTTCATCATACTGTAAAGAGGAATATTCAAAACCATTGTTTACCTGAAAATAAAAACGGCTGAGTTTATTTAAAGTAAAGTTTTTTTCTGCCGGATCTTCAATGTTTTTTGCTGCTGTACGAAGTACAATAAGTCCGTTTTCATACGGATTGTTTTTTGTTTTTTTAAACAAAAGTGTCTCGTAGTCTTTTACCAGTGAATCCTTATAATGAAGCTGCTGAACCTGATTTTGCAGTAAAATGGTAAGATGGCTGAAGATAAGATGAAAATTATGTACTGATTTTTTTTCGAGTAAAAACTGAATTTTACCCTGCAGCCATGTTGGTGTGCAGATCAGGTTTTTGCATAATTCTCCCAATAATGCACTCCAGTATTTATCCTGTTCATACAATGACTGGTTTGCTAAAAAATAGAAGATATGATCTAAAATTAAAACTTCATTTCCTTTGGTTTTAGCAGTAAGAGTTTTTGCTTCTTCAAATTTCTCAAAAGTTACTTTGGCTCTTTTATCTACTTTTTTAAATTCTAAAAAGTCTTTCAGCAGGAGAAACATTTCTTTGGAAAAATGACCATTAAAGAGCTGATTGTATTCTGCAATACTATTCTCAAAGGCGGCAGTAATTTTTTCGTCATGGTCTGTTTTGAAAATGATTTCAGAATTTCCGTTTTCATAATCATATTTCTCGTAAGCTGATTTATAAAGCAGAAACAGTAAATGAGGTTTCTCTTCAAATTTTTGCTGGTTAACATAGTCAAAAATACGGGTGAAATAAGTTTCGTCAATATTGAATTTAAGCTGTTCAAAATTACACGGCAGATAGCTGTAATTTTGATCTATTCTGGAATGAATGGCGTGATAATATCGGGCGATCTGGCAGCCTATATTAAATGGTTTGTATACTTCAGGATTTCCTTTTCCTGTTTTTTCATAAGAACTGGTTACATTATTGAGAATGCTTCGGTCTTCCAGCTGAAAAAAACGCTTAAGCAGACTGGCATCAGGATGATGGTAAATTAAGTATCGAAAAGCATAGTCCGGATATTGTGATCTGCGGGTTTCGTGATAATGCTCCTGATACCAGGTATTTCCTTGTACAATTTCCTCAAAAACAGGATCAAAATATGCCTTTTCAAAATCCGAAATAATAATTTTACTTTCATTAAACCAGTCAAAAAGCAGGTTGTAAACTTCTTCAGAAATTTTATACTCTAATTTTGGGTTTTCTAATTTAAAAATCTGCTCTAAAATATTCATGGTGCTTATAAGGTTTTAAATGAAATGGATTGTAATTTGGAATTGTTTATAAAGGAAATGACAGAATGGGGAGTAATGGACAGCGGCTCTTCTATGTTTTCAATAATGGTGTTGTCTAAATAAACCAGCAGGTCTTTATTTTTAACTGCCGCCAAAAGTTTAAAAGTGAGTATTTCAGAATCATTGCTGTTTTTCCATTCCTCAAGTCGGGAAATGATGATTTCTTTTACCGCACTAACCTCACTGTCTTTTATTTCCTTCAGATTGGTGTATTCCAGTTCGTCCAGCAGCTGCTCTATTTCAAAAATGGGTTTATGTCCGTGCTCATGGTTTTCAAATAATTCGAAAATTAAATGCAGCAGGGATTTAAAGATATACGAAGTGACATTTTCGAGATAACGCTTCGTTTTTAATTGTTCTTTTATTTGCAGGCTTATCATTTTGGACAGGATTTAATGCTACGAAAGAGAAAAAGTTTTTTGCATAATATGAGTCCCGGAGGAAAGTATTCGAATTTTCGGGTTATTTTACTAACAATAACACCATAGGAAGCTCTAAAATTTCTGTCCATATTTTACTTTTTCATTTTCATCTGTTTTTTTCTGTTTGCAGAAAAAATTAAAAACTCATTTTAGACGCAGATATATTGGTTTTAGGCTGTTGAATAGCGTTAAATAAAAAAATAAATATAATAATCCTCCGGACAATTCCAATCACTGCTTTTTAATTTAACACTATTTTTATTAAATAATCGGGATTGCATTTCATTTTTACTAAACAAAAAAAAGGTACTGTCTCAATTTTAACGACAATACCTTTTTTGTTATTCCTTCTAAAAATAAAAATTATTCCAAATCAGTTCGTAATATGGCGCCATTGCTGGCATTGGTTACCAAAGCCCTGTATTGTTGAAGCCATCTTGAAGTAAGTTCTTTCTTTTTTGGCGTAAACACTGCTTTTCGGGCGGCTATCTGGTCATCTGTTAAATTAACGGACAAAATATACTGGTCTACATCGATATGAATTTCGTCACCATCGATTAAAAGGCCAATCATTCCCCCTTCAGCGGCTTCAGGAGAAACATGTCCTATTGAAGCACCTCTGGTGGCTCCGCTAAACCTTCCGTCAGTAATTAAAGCAACAGAACTTCCTAGTCCCATTCCCATAATCAAACTTGTCGGGGTCAGCATTTCCTGCATACCCGGACCGCCTTTTGGACCTTCGTACCGAATTACTACCACATCGCCCGCTTTAACCCTGCCCATCATGATACCTGCAATTGCTTCGGCCTGGCCGTCAAAACAAACTGCTTTTCCGGTAAAAACCCTTGCTCCGGTAAGTCCGGCTGTTTTAATTACAGCACCCTCTTCCGCCAGATTTCCGTATAAAATTGCCAGTCCGCCCACACTGCTGTACGGATTGTCAATAGTATGAATAATGGTAGTGTCCTTAATTTCGGCATGGTCTATTTTTTCCAGTAAAGTTTCACCGCCTATCGTCAGGTTATCTAGTAAAACACCAGAACCTCTTTTGTTGATTTCTTTCATTACGGCATTTACTCCTCCGGCCCGGTTAATGTCTTCCATATGAACTGTACTTAAACTTGGTGATATTTTGGCAATATGGGCTACATTTCCGGAAATGGTATTGATATCCTTTAGTTTAAAATCAACATGGGCTTCATTGGCTATTGCCAGCATATGTAAAACCGTATTCGTACTGCCTCCCATAGCCATATCAACTGCAAAAGCATTTCTTACGGCATTTTCATTCAGTATATTTCTCAATTTGAATTTTTCGATGGCCTGCTCGTCTTTCGCAATTTCACAGATTCTTCGGGCTGCCTGACGGTATAATTCTTCACGTTCCGGAGTTTGAGCCAGAATCGTACCATTTCCCGGTAAAGCAATTCCCATAGCTTCCATCAAAGTATTCATGGAATTGGCCGTAAACATTCCGGAACAGCTGCCGCCGCTCGGGCAGGCATTACATTCTATATCGTATAATTCTTCATCGGTAATTTTTCCGGCTTCGTGTTTGCCAACCGCTTCAAATGCCGAAGCCAGGTCAATTGGCGTTCCGTTTTGGGTGTAGCCTTTAGACATGGGACCGCCGCTTACAAAAATCGTAGGAACATCAACACGTAAAGCCCCCATAATCATACCCGGAACAATTTTATCGCAGTTGGGAATCGCAATCATAGCATCCAGTTTATGCGCATTCATGACACTTTCGATCGAGTTGGCAATAATTTCGCGGCTTGGCAGAGAATACAGCATTCCGTCATGCCCCATAGCGATTCCGTCGTCAATCCCGATGGTGTTAAACTCAAACGGGACACAGCCGTTGGCCCTGATTTCTTCTTTGATTATTTCAGAAACTTTATTAAGGAAAAAATGCCCCGGAATAATTTCAATAAAAGAATTGGCGACCCCGATAAAAGGTTTTCCAAAATCTTCATTTTTTAATCCGGTAGCCCGCAATAAGGATCTGTGGGGCGTTCGCTGAACCCCTTTTTTTACTTCATCACTTCTCATTTGTTTTTTGTTTTTTTTGAATTGTATTTTGAAAGCTTTGACGGCTTTAATTTTTCAGGGATTAGATCTGAGACTTTATCCTGCTGAGTGTTTCCGGCGAAATGTTGAGGTAAGCCGCCAGATTAACATTGGATAATCTTTGAACCAGTTCGGGATTATTTTTTAAAAGGCTTCGGTACCGTTCGCTGGCATTTTGCGTGAGCAGGCTGTTGAGCTTCGAAGTAATGACAGTTAAGCCGTATTCGAGTATATAAATATACATTTTGTCCCATTCCGGGATGGTTTTCTTTAAATGGAAAAAATCATGGCGGGAGATCACGAGCAGTTCGGAGTTTTCTACGGCTTCTATATATTCCGGCGAAGGTTCCAGGGAAATAAAACTTACGATCGATGTTAAAAAGGTATTTTCGAATGCCATAAACCGGGTCGAGATACTGTGGTCTTTATTACTGTAGTACAAACGCAGACATCCTTTTGAAATAAAAAAAAGCCGGTCAGCAGTCTGGTTTTTTTCTAATAACAGCTCATTTTTTGCAACTGTAACGGGTTTAAAATGAGACAGAACTTCAGCAAGCTGATCGTCTTTAATGTGAGTTGTTTTTTGTATAAGTGCTGCCAGTATCGCTTCCATTTTCTCAAATCCTTTTCAAAAAGCAAAAATATCTTAAATAGATTTTATAAACATTGACATTGATCAAAATCGTTATTTTTATTTAAAAAAAAGAAGCAGGAGCCCCTTATTTAATAAGGATCTTCAAAAAAAGGATAAGCTTAGAAAAAAAATAAATTTAGGTACGTATTACGGATAATTAAATAAAATCATATCTCTAATTTTGTGTAAAATCTAATACAAATGATTTTCGCAACCCCTAAATACCCTAAGAACTATGTCTGATTTTTTAAAACAATTTGGAGAAGATCTCAAAAAGAATGTACCCGGTTTTATAGCCGTTTCAGTAGCTGAGATCCAAAGTGGAATGTCCTATTATTCGCAGTCTGTGATCAGTAATTTTGATCCCGAACTAGCTTCTGCATATAATCTTGAAGTAGTTAAAGCAAAAATGAATGCTATAAAAGCCCTAAAGTTAGAAGGACAGGTAGTCGATAACATCATGATTACCCTTACGTCTCAAATTCATATTATTGACGTTTCGGATAGCGGAGAGTATTTTATTTATCTGGCTGTTGATTCTACGAAAGCTAATCTCGGAATGACAAAATCGATTCTGAATAAATACAAAAAAGAAATAAGCGAAAAATTGTAATTGTATTATTAGTTGTAATTGTAAGAGAGGATGTCCTTGTTTGGATAATCCTCTTTTTTATTGGATATGTTTTTTGTCTGTACAGATTGATTTATATTTATTCCGTAAATAAACTGGATACATGGAATTACGTAAGTATTTCGAAAAATACCACGACGAAGAAACCTGCATTGAAGAACTAAAGGAGAAACGCCTGCAAAACGGACTAATCTGCAAAAAGTGCCTGCACAGTCAGCATTCTTTCCGGAAAGTAGATCTGAAATTTCAATGCCGGAAATGCGGGAACCGAATTGGTCTGCGGTCCGGTACCGTTATGGAAAATTCGAAATTACCCGTTCGCTACTGGATGATCTGTATAGAGCTGATGACGCTTTCGAAACGCAGATTTTCCATATTACAGCTGCAATACCTTCTGGGACATAAACGTTATGAACCAATCTGGCTGATGGTTCAGAAAATTAAACTGGTCATGCAGAAAAGGGATATCAAATATACACTGCGTGCTTACTCTGAATTTGATCCTGAATTTCTGAAGGAAATAGAAAAACTGACCTATCCCAAAAAGAAATAATTTTAATCACAAAATACCCTCATTTAAAGATTTTCCTGATTTTGATTTCATAGTTTATTTGTATAATTTGCGATGGCAGCCCGAAAGGTTTTTGATCTTACCGGGCCTGATTTTACAATTATGGAAATGAATACAAGTACTACTCCTGCAGGAATCCTGCAAACAAAACAACATTTTGAAATTCTGGACGGATTAAGGGGCGTAGCAGCTCTGGCCGTAGTACTATTCCATTTTATGGAATGGATTTTTACTGATCCGGCTCAAAACTTTATCGGACATGGTTTTCTGGCTGTCGATTTCTTTTTCTGCCTTTCCGGATTTGTTATTGGTTATGCTTATGACGACCGAATTGCCAAAATGGGACTTCGCAGTTTTTTTATTTCACGTATTATCAGACTGCATCCTTTGGTTGTATTAGGTTCTGTATTAGGTTTGCTGGCTTTTCTGTTTGATCCTTTTGGCGGACATCTGGAATTGTACAGTACGGGTAAAATTATACTCACGTTTATCTGTTCGCTGTTTTTGATTCCGCTTCCGGTTATTGCCGATCGTGGTTTTAATCTTTTTAGTTTTAATGCCCCGGCCTGGTCATTATTCTGGGAATATATTGCCAATATAATGTATGCTTTTGTCTTGTACCGCATTGCCCGAAATTTACTGCTGATACTAACGATACTGGCGGCTTTTGCAATTTGTTATGTGGGCTTTAGTTCCGGGAATTTAATGGGCGGCTGGAGCGGTCCGACATTTTGGGATGGCTTTGCCCGTATCTCATATTCGTTTCTGGCGGGATTGTTAATTTATCGTTCCAACTGGATTATCAAAAATAAACTCGGATTTTTAAGTTTGTCGGTTTTATTACTGCTCGCTTTTATACTGCCGTTTTCAGAATGGAACTGGCTTACAGAACCGCTGGTGATTTTGTTTTACTTTCCGCTGCTGGTAGCGTTGGGTGCCGGATCTGTATTAAAACCGGGATTAAAGAGAATATGCGTGTTTTCGGGGCAGATCTCCTATCCGTTGTATATGACCCATTATGCCGTATTATGGATGTTTGGGAATTATTATACTAATTATAAACCTGATAGCTCAAAACTGACCTTTATTGTAATAAGCGGGGTAATCCTGCTGACCGGGGCAGCTTATCTGGTTATGGCGGCGTATGATATTCCGGTTCGAAAATATTTAAGCGATAAACGAAAAGCAAAGCTGGAAAAACAAAAGGCAGAAAGCAGTTCAGAATAACGGCTGCTCAATTTAAACTTCGAAACTCCAAAGGTGTTTTTCCGGTTCTCTGTTTGAAAAGTTTATT
Organism: Flavobacterium sp. FG19; assembly: GCF_057809475.1. Classification (NCBI taxonomy): domain Bacteria; kingdom Pseudomonadati; phylum Bacteroidota; class Flavobacteriia; order Flavobacteriales; family Flavobacteriaceae; genus Flavobacterium; species Flavobacterium sp. FG19. The sequence continues at coordinate 24,339 of NZ_JBMDKA010000017.1, forward strand.
AAAGTACTGCGGGTATTCAAATCCTAAGGAATAGGCTATTTCACTAACCGATTTGTCTGTGTTTAACAAAATGTTTTTGGCTTCGTCTATCACATAAAAATGAATATGGTCCTGCGCATTTTTGCCCGTTTCTTTTTTTAGCAGATCACTGAGGTAACCAGGCGAAAGATGCACCTGCTCTGCGAGATATTTTACGGTTGGCAGACCTTTTTCGGAAATGGTATTGTCATGGAAGTAGTCGCTCAGTATTTTTTCAATCTGGGTTACTACAGAATTGTTGGAATTTTTTCGGGTAATAAACTGTCTTCCGTAAAAACGGGAACAATAATTTAATAACAGTTCAATGGTCGAAATAATAATGTCCTGACTATGAATGTCAATATTTTCGTTTAACTCCCCTTCAATTTTTTGCACACAGTCATAAAGAACCTGTTTTTCTTTTTCAGATAAATGAAGAGCTTCCTGTATATCATAAGAGAAAAAACTGTAATCCTTTAGTTTACCATTTAAAGTGGAAGACCGGATAAGATCAGGATGAAAAAACAAACCCCAGCCCATCATCGTACTCGAAACCTCTATATCATTGTCCATTTCAAGAACCTGATTAGGAGCAATACAAATTAAACTTCCGTCCTGAAAATCAATAATTTTTCGGCCGTATTTGATATTGTTTTTATTGTAGTTTTTAAAGATCAGTCCGTAAAAATCCGGAGAAAGTTTAGTGTCTTCGCTGATCTGTTCGTTTACCCGGCTAAAATCTACCACGGCAATAAGAGGATGCAGGACGGGCTGTTCGAGCTGAAAAAAACGGAACAAATCTGAAATGGTCTGTAAATGTATAAAAGCGGCCATAGGAGTAAGGTGTATGTAAAGATACTTTTTTTAATATACCTATGGAAACCGGTAGGATTTCCATAGGTTTGATTATAATGATATTGGATTGAAAATTAAAGCCCAAATTGTGCTTTCATACCGCCAATAAAAGTTTCATCGTCCAGTTGTTTTCTGTTTTCAATAATAACTTTGGCATCTTCTCCTGCATGATATCTCAGTTTATTTGAATTATCTGCAGCCGCTTCATAAATTACATTTGCTGCAACGGCTGCAGGCGAGGCTGTTTCAAATAAGGCCGGCAAACCAGTCATTACTTTTTCTACCATAGACTGATATTCGGTTTGGGTTTCATCATTGCTGAAATCAAAAGAACGTCCGGCAAAATCAGTTGCAATAGCGCCCGGTTCAATGATTTTGACTCTTCCGCCAAATTGTTCCACTTCATAACTCAGTGCTTCCGAAATACCTTCGACAGCAAATTTAGTTCCGTGATATAAAGAACCTAAAGGAAAAGTCATTTTTCCTCCAATGGAAGAAATAGAAATGATAACCCCGTTTTTGTTGTTACGAAAATGCGGCAGCAAAGCTTTGGTAACATCTATAAGCCCAATAACATTAGTATCAAACTGACGTATGATTTGTTCTCTTGAAAAAGATTCCAGAGTACCATAAGCACCGTATCCGGCATTGTTTACCAAAACGTCAATTTTTCCAAATTTTGCGATGCCCTGTTCAACAGCATTTTCAATTGTTTTCAGATCCAGTACATCCAGTTGGGTTACCAGTACATTAGGCAATGTTGTAAGTTCTGTTTCGTTTTCGGGATTACGCATAGTGGCGATAACATTCCAGCCTTTTGAATGGAATAATTTTGCGGTTTCTTTTCCTATACCACTGCTGGCGCCTGTAATTAAGATTGTTTTGTCCATTTTTTCAGATATTAAATTAATGGTGTAAAGGTCTTATAAGAAAGCAGTAACGGAATAAAACGAATTCGGGGTCTTTGTATTCTTTTTGCGGATTTTATGGATACTATAGATTTTGATCTTCCGGATTTCTATAGTTCTTGGAATGCTGGTTAATAAGCAGCAAACAAAAAGGGCCGTTTCTCTTTTGAAACAGCCCTTTATTGATGAGTTTTAGAAAATTTCTTAATTGGTTCCTGCGGCTACTTTATCTACCAGAAACAATAATTCACCCGAAACCGGTTTAATTAACTGCATAGGGTATAAAGCCGGGTTGTAGGCTCCGGTAGTGACTTCTTTTAAAGCGTGAATTTTCTTTTCTCCAAAGGCTACCACTACAATTTTTTCCGCCTTATTAATAAGCGGCGCCGTAAGCGTAATACGATACATTTTTTGAGGTTCCAGATAATAGGCATCAACCCATTTAGTTTCCTCATTTAGTACTGTTTGACCCGGAAACAGGGAAGCCGTATGTCCGTCATCGCCCATTCCTAATAAAATAAGGTCAAATTTTCCTTCGTCGCCTAACACTTTTCGAACAGATTTTTCATATTCCACTGCATAATCTTCCGGAGTGACACCGTCTTTATACATTTCGAATATGTTTTCCTGCGGAATAGGAACGTGGCTTAATAAAGTTGCATACGACATTTTAGCGTTGCTCAAATCATCGTTAAGCGGTACCCAGCGCTCGTCGCCCCAGAAAATAAATACTTTGCTCCAGTCAATTTTACTTTGATAAGCATCAGAAGCTAATAATTTATAGATGCCTGCCGGAGAAGAACCTCCTGTAAGAACAGCAGTAAACTGGCCTTTTGCAGCAATAGCTTTCTGAGCCGATTCTGTAAAAAGGTCTGCTGCTTTAGTATTAATTTCGTCCGTGTTATTGTATATCTGTACCATTTAAAATTTCTTCTTCTTTTTTAACGTTTTGTGTGTTCGGAATCCAGGCATGCCCCTGACGTGCCAGTAATTCGTCGGCTTCTTCAGGTCCCCAGCTTCCGGCTTTGTAATTAGGAAAATTAGTCGGAACCGTATTTTTCCATACCTGCTGAATGGTGTCGATCGCGTCCCAGGCTTCTTCTACCTGATCCCAGCGCATAAACAGGGTAGGATCTCCTGCCAGAGCATCTGCCAGTAAAGTTTCATAAGCTTCCGGTGACATCGTGGAGCAGGCAAAATAATCAAAAACCATTTCGGCTGGTCTTAAAGACATAGACAAACCAGGTTTTTTAGTCATGAACTGCAGTTTAATGTCCATTGCAGGCTGAATGTTAATAATCAGTCGGTTAGGAGTCATGCCGCCTTTACCATACGAAAATGCAGAGTGGGGAACCGGTTTAAACTGGATAATAATAGAAGATTGTTTTTCTTCCATTCTTTTTCCGGAACGCAGGTAAAACGGAATCCCCTGCCATCTCCAGTTGTCCAGATAAATTTTCATGGCTACATACGTTTCGGTATTCGAATCCGGTGCAATACCTTTGTCTTCGCGGTATCCCGGAACCGGTTTACCGTTGATCGCTCCCGCATCGTACTGGCCTCTTACAATATAATGATCCACTTCGTCCGGTTTGATACGACGAATTGATTTTAAAACATCTGCTTTACGATTTCGGATATCGTCTGCCGCTAACGAAGCAGGTGCTTCCATAGCCGTCATACATAAAATCTGGAACAAATGGTTCTGAATCATATCTTTTAAAGCGCCGACACCTTCATAGAATCCGCCGCGTTCTTCAACGCCTACTTCTTCTGCTACCGTAATCTGAACAAAATCAATAAAATTGCGGCTCCACAAAGGTTCAAACATTGAATTTCCAAAACGGAAAGCCAGAATGTTTTGTACTGTTTCTTTTCCTAAATAATGATCGATTCGGTAAATCTGCTCTTCTTTAAATGTCTGCGAAAGCATTTCGTTTAGTTCAATCGCCGAAGTTTTATCGTAACCAAATGGTTTTTCAATAATGATACGATCCTGTTTTGGATTGGCCGCAAGACCAATTTTCTTGATATTACTCGAAATGGTCGAGATAAAAGAAGGGGTAATCGACAGATAGAAAAGACGATTCGCACGTTCTCCAAATGAAGTATCCAGATTGTTGATTTTATCGTTTAATCCAACGTACGATTCTTCTTTGTCAATGTCAAGACTGTGGTACGTGATATGTGAAAGAAACTTTTCAGTCTCAGGATCATTAATTCCTTTTTTTCTTGAAAAAAGATTTAGATTTTCTAAAACATAACTGCGAAAATCTTCATTGGTTTTTTCAGCTCTTCCAAGAGCGATAATCTGGAACTTTTCAGACAAACGTCCGTCAAGGTACAGATTCTGAAAAGCGGGAAAGAGTTTTCTCTTTGCCAGGTCTCCGGTTCCTCCAAAAATAACAATGATTGTTGGATTCTTTAGTTTATTTTTAGTCATTGTGTAGTTTAGTTGTGTTGCTTTAAGTTGTTATTCAGCCCATTGTGTATGGAAAACGCCGGTAGTATCAATACGTTCGTAAGTATGTGCACCAAAGAAATCCCGTTGTGCCTGAATCAGATTGGTTGGTAAATTTGCAGATCGGTAAGCATCAAAATACGCTAACGAGTTCATTAATCCTGATACCGGAAGTCCTTTTTGAACCGCAAACTGAATCACAGCGCGCATTCCTGCCTGGTTTTCTGTTAATTTTGAAGCAATTCCGTTATCCAGCAATAAGTTGGGTAAATCTGATTTTGCCACATATGCTTTTCTGAAATCTTCTAAAATAGTCGCACGAATAATACAGCCGCCGCGCCAGATTTTAGCCACCGTTTCGAGATTTAATCCGTAGTTGTATTCTTTGGAAGCCGTATGAAGCTGTGCTAATCCCTGTGCATAAGTAACCACAATAGAAAAATATAAAGCTGATTTTAAAGCCGCAATAGCTTCGTTTGTATTCACATCAGCAGTATTGGCATTCCAGACTAATTTATCAGCAGCTTCAATTCTTTCCGGTTTGGTCTTCGACATATCGCGCATGTTCACCGCTGCATCGATAGTGGGTACGGGAACTTGCAGATCCATTGCGTTTTGTGAAGTCCATTTTCCTGTTCCTTTTGATTTTGCCCAATCCGAAATTTTATGGATCAGAAGGCTTCCGTCTTCGTCTTGTTGTTTTAAAATTTTTCCGGTGATTTCAATCAGGTAAGATCTCAAATCATCCGTCTGGTTCCATTCCTCAAAAGTTTTCTGAATCGTTGCATCGTCCAGTTTATAACCTCTTTTCATTAAGTCATAAATCTCAGAAATCAACTGCATGATTCCGTATTCGATTCCGTTATGTACCATTTTTACATAGTTACCTGCAGAACCGTTTCCAAGATATTCTACACAAGGTTCACCTTCAACTTTGGCAGCAATCGCTTCAAAAATTGGACGCAGTCTTTCATAGGCTTTCTGATCACCTCCCGGCATCATAGCAGGACCGAAACGGGCTCCTTTTTCACCACCTGAAATTCCCATTCCGAAAAAATGGATTCCTTTTTCAGACAATTCCAGGAATCTTCTGTCGGTATCTGTAAAATAAGTGTTTCCACCGTCGATTATAATGTCTCCTTTATCTAAGTGAGGCAGTAAGCTGGCAATAGCGCTGTCAACCGGTTTTCCGGCAGGAACCAATAACATAATGGCTCTTGGCTGCTGAATAAGCTCTACAAAATGTTTTACATCTGTCGTAGCTTCAACATTGTGACTGGCATCGGCTTCTTGTTGAAGAGAGTTAACTTTTTCGGTGTCTAAGTCTAAACCTGCAGCCGCAAAGTTATGGCTGGCGATATTTAAAAGTAAGTTACGGCCCATTACACCGAGTCCTACAATTCCAAAATCAAATTTGCTCATAGTTTTCAATTAACTAAAATTATTAGAAGAATGTTTTTCTGAGAAAATGTAAGAAAAAAATAAGTAACACTTTTTTATTCAGTTTTTTACAGAAAAACGAAGTTTATTTAAATCTTATACTTTAAGATTTTGAGCGCTAAGTTAGAGAAAAATGATGAAAATGGAGGTGTAAAATAGTCCGTTTTAAGGGTTTATTGTGATACTTTTTTAGGTGTTAAAAATACACTTACAAGGTTGTTTCTGAACTATATCGTTATAATTGAGGGAAGTGTTTTTTACAGTTTTTTTTCAATGGGATTTTTCCTGCTTTACGGATATGCGGACTTAAAAGCTGTGGGAAAGTTTAAAATTTTACAAATGAATATTTTATGAAACAGAAGCAAAGTAATCTCCAATTGAAAAAAAAACAACTGATTGTATTCGTTAGAATTTATTCCAGTATTTATACCTGTAAGGATTTCTTTGTTTATCCTTTATTTTGAATTGGGAATAATTTTAAAAAAAACTTATGGCAAAAATAACATCAGCCTTAATTAAGGAGGATCTCTCTGATGAACAGAAAAAAGAATGTCAGGCACATTTAGAAACACTTGCGGCTTTGGGAAAATCAAAATGTGATTTTTATGAAGTGGATATTCGCAGAACTCTAAATGATGTGAAAGATATTATGTATAGAGTGGTGCCTGTAAGCAGTATTCAGTCGTTTATATATGATTTTAGAGCTTATACAAAAGAGGAAGAAAAAAATATTAGTTTGGCTGTCAGTGATGCACTTAATGGATTTGTCGAGGCCAATGCAAAAGCGGCTTGTGAAAAAATTGTATCGGGATTTATTGCCGATCTTTTAAAAAAATCTGGTGTTGAGGAGCAATTTTGGAGATATTTTGTAATTCTTGAAGGCGATTTAATAATACGATTTGATTTTAGAGGCTGGGCAAAAAAAGTGAATTCAGAAGTATTGAAAAACAAATGCGATAAAGTAACCGCTTTTGTTTTGTACAGGTCAGTTGTAGATATGGGGCGTATGGGTTTAAATGATTTTATATCCGTTTATTATTATGCTGTAATGGCTGAAAATCCTGAATACAGCAGGGGGCAGATCATTGAAAAGTGCCAGGAGATTTATAAAAAGATTACTAAATGGGACGGCAGGTAAATCAGAAACGTGTTTTTTGAGTTTTCTTTCTGATCTGTCAGATGAGACTTTTTTGCAAAAAGGCTGTAAAGTTTTATTTATAGTTTTTTTGCAAATTTTAGCAGACAGCAGATACAAGTAAGTTTGTAGGTGCTTATAACCCCACATTACCTTTTTTTAATGCTTCGTGATCAATTTACTCTGATCCCTAAATTCACTTGGTGTAAAACCCATTTTACGTTTAAAAGTCCGGTTGAAGTTTGAAATATTATTAAAGCCACTGTCATAACAGATTTCTTTAATAGATTGTTCCGACTCAAATAATAATCTGGCAGCAAGGCCAAGTCGCAGATCGGTTACATAATCTGAGAAAGAGCTGTTGGTGCATTTTTTGAAATAATGACTAAAGGCGGATTCCGACATATTGACCAAATCGGCCACTTCTTTTAATTGAATTTTATTTTGAAGATTGTCTTTAATAAAATCATTTACCTTTTCTATTCGCTGACTTTCAGAAAAACTGTAATAATCTACATAAGAATGAGAGGCAAGACTTTTTGTGTTTTTGGCAATCGCTAAATCATGCAGAATAGATAAAAAATCAAGTAACGAATTAAAATCCTGTGAATCTGATAACTGCAGGATTTTTGGTTTCAGTGCTTCGATGGTTTCTTTAGAAAAAGCAATTCCTCTTTTGGATCTTTCCAATAATTCCCTGATCGGGATAGCCAGTTTTCTGTTTAAGGTTTTTTCCGAAAACAAATCTTCGTGAAACTGTATTGTAACTACATGAGCATCGTTGTTGTCCTTTATTCCCGTCCATAAGTGTGGTGTATTAGGGCCAATTAATGCCAGATCACAATCAGTATATTCTACAACTGAGTCTCCAATAATTCTTTTTCCTGATGAATTCAAAACCAGGTTTAATTCTATCTCAGGATGAAAATGCAGCGGAAAATCGAATTTAGCCTGCATATGATTTAATACGATAAAGAAGTCATCGTCTGAAATAGGTACTAATTCTCTTAGTATATTGCGTTTTTCGTTCATAATAGTATTACTTGATTTCATTAGGTGAATAATAAACTTGGTCAAAAATAAATAATATTTTTCTGTTATACGTAATTATTTGAGGTTTAAAAAATAATTTATTCATATAAAGACTATGTTTTTTATTGAAAGTATTATTTATAATTCATGAAAGTATTATTATTTGATGGTATTTACAAAACCGTTACGAAAACGAAGTAGTTAATTTGTCCTGAAACTATTAACTAATCTTTAACCAATCAAACAATGAAAAAAAAATGGACAAAAAGTTTACTTTTCTGTATGCTGCTTGTTAGCACATTTGCAGCTTACAGTCAGAATATAATTAAAGGTACCGTGGCAGACGAAACCGGTCTCACAATACCCGGAGTAAATATTACAGTAGAAGGTTCTGCTAAAAGTACCTCTACAGATTTTGACGGAAAATTTGAAATCAATGCTCCTGCAAACGCAGTTTTATCTTTTTCTTTTATGGGTTTTGATACCCAAAAGATTTCTGCGGCAGGCAAAACAAATTTAAATGTTGTTTTAAAAGCAGCTTCACAGAACCTGAAAGAAGTAGTCGTTATTGGATACGGCTCGGTTAAAAAGGCAGATCTTACCGGTTCTGTAAGTACCATTAAAACCAAAGTACTTGAAGATATTCCTTCCAATTCAGTAGAACAGGTTTTACAAGGTCGTGTAGCTGGTCTTCAGGTCACAACTTCTCAAGACCCAGGTTCGACTTCGACAGTTAGAATCAGAGGAGGAAGTTCTCTTCGAGGTTCTAATGCACCGCTTGTGGTATTAGACGGCTTTCCGCTTGGAGATGCCGGTGATTTAAAACAGGTAAACGTTGCTGATATCGAAAAAGTGGATGTATTAAAAGATGCTTCAGCTTCTGCCATATATGGTTCCAGAGGAGCAAACGGAGTTATCATTATTACAACTAAATCAGCTAAAAAAGGAAAAACGCAGATTTTAGTACAGCAGCAGTCAAGCGTTTCTGCATTTAATTCAAAATTGAATTTATGGAGAGATCCTGTTTTAATGGCGCAGTTAAGCAATGAAGGCCGAATTAACGGCGGACAGACACCGCTTTATATTGGTGCTAATAATTCGAATGGCGTTTATTATCCGTCAATTCAGGAATTACAGTCGGGATCATGGCCTTATTTTACCAAATGGGATGATGTGACTTTCAGGGATATGCCTTTGGGAAACAATACTATTGTGAGCGTAAACAGTGGAACAGATAAAACCAGTTTCAACTTAAGCGGGAATTATTACAGTGAGCAGGGTGTTTTTGTAAAAGACGGTTACAGCAAAGGCGGTTACAACCTTCGAATCAAACATGATGTTTTTGACAATTTTACTGTAAGATTCTCTAATATCGTAAGCAAAGGAAAAAGAGATGCAAACGGAGGTTTGGCGTATTGGAGAAATCCTATTTTCCCAATTTACGATGCCAATGGTGATTATTATATGATTGGCCAGAACGATTACACGCATCCTGTTGCGATTACAAATCTTCGTCAAAATGAAATTAAAACGATTGATGTAATTAGTTCCGCTTCTTTAGAATGGCAGATTATCCCTTCTTTAAGATTGACTTCGAGACTAAATTATAAATATGGATCATCGGTTAACGACCGATATTATCCAAGTAAATATACAGAAACCGGAGATTTTAATAACGGAGCTGGATATATCAACAATTGGGAAGGACAGAATTTTGTTTCGGAGACTTTTGCCAATTACAACAAAACGTTCGGGAAACATGATTTAGGTGTTACAGGTGGTTATACGTATGAAAGTTATGTATCCAGAAGTTCAGGATTGGGTGCATTTGATTTTGTGAATGAAACACTTGGAAACGAAAATATGAGTGCCGGAAATCCGGAAAGAAATACGGTTTCTAACGGAAAAGTACAGACCAAATTAGTATCCGGAATTTTCAGACTGAATTATGGTTACAATGATAAATACCTTGTGACAGTTACAGCCCGTGCAGATGGTTCTTCCAAATTTGGTAAAAACAATCAATGGGCGTATTTCCCTTCGGGAGCTTTAAGCTGGAAAGCGCACAATGAAGAGTTTATTAAGAATTTAAAGTTTTTTGACGAACTGAAATTCCGTGCCAGTTATGGTATTTCAGGAAATCAGGGAATTAATCCCTATCAGACATTAAGCCGTTATGGCGTGAGTCAGTATTATGATAACGGAAGCTGGGTTTCAGCAATTGGACCTGGATATGTGGTAGGCACAACCGGACAAGACGGAATCGAAAAACTTTGGGGAGGAATTCCGAATCCGGATTTAAAATGGGAAACAACCGCTCAAAGTGATTTTGGGGTTGATATGTCTATTTTGAAAAACCGCCTTCATATTGTTTTTGACTATTATAATAAACGAACCAAAGATCTTTTAAGAGAAAGAATCCTGACGCCTTCATCCGGTTATGACAGAATCTGGGTAAACGATGGAGAATTGACAAACAAAGGATTTGAACTTTCGCTTGACGGAGAAATTTTCAAAAATCAGGATTGGACCATTAGTGCTCAGGCCGTTTATTCTAAAAATAAAAATGAAATCGTGAGTCTTGGTTCTGTAGAACAATCCGGTTTAAATGTCGATCCAAATACAGGAATGCAGTACGAATATTCCGGGAACAGCTTGGAGCAGTTCAGACAATTCCCGAATTTATTGGCGATTGGTCAGCCGGTAAATGTTTTCTACGGCTATAAAACAAACGGAATAGTTCAGAATTTACAGGAAGGAATCAATGCAGGTTTAGACGGACAATTGGCGCAGGCAGGACAATTCAAATATGTAGATATTAACGGAGATGGTGTGGTTGATACCAAAGACCAAACTATAATTGGAAACCCAAATCCTGATTTTATGGCGAGTTTAAACTTAAGCGTAAAATACAAACAGCTTGATTTCAGCGTGTTTTTGAATGGATTTTTCGGACAGGATGTTTTGGATACGCAGGCTTTCAATCAGCCAAGCAATCAGCCTTTGCGATGGACTTTGGATAATCCAACAAATGATTACCCAAGTTTAAGAGACGGTAGAACTGTAAAATTCTCTGACTGGTGGGTTAAAGACGGATCTTTTGTGCGAATCCAGAATGTGACTTTGGGGTATACTTTAAAACCTTCAAAAAGTGCTTTTCAAAGTGTGAGATTGTATCTGAATGCAAGCAATTTATACACGTTTACCAAATTTGACGGTTACGATCCTGAAGTAGGAACAGACGGAATTTACTGGGGCGGTTACCCTAGACTGAGCAGATGGACTTTAGGATTAGACTTAACTTTTTAAAACAGTATCAAAATGAAATCAAGATATAAAATACTTACAATGGCTCTTATTATGAGCGCCTTTGCTTGTGACTTAAATGAAGAACCTTACGGATTTTACTCGGAAGAAAACTTCTATAAAACTGCTTCTGATGCCGAATCAGCTGTAGATTATGCTTACGATGCTTTGACTTTCTTAGAATATTCAAGAGCGATATTTTATGTAGGCGATCTTCCAACAGAAGAATGCGGACCAAAAGGCGATGAAACGGCCGATAACCAAAATTTAGATAAATGGCAGGTAAGCACTTTTAATACCAACCGAATGCTGGGGAATTATTTTAAATATGCCTATATCGCTATTAACAGAGCAAATGCTGTAATAAAAAATGTTCCGGACGGGAAATTTGATCAGGAGTTAAAAGATAAATTTCTTGGTGAAGCGTATTTTTTAAGAGCATGGAATTATTTCAATCTCGTTAAAAACTTCGGACGTGTTCCTATGCATACTTCTGTGGTAGAAACCGTAAGTCAAACCGCTGCCCCTATGGCAAAAAACTTAGATGAAGTTTATGATTTTATTATTGCCGATTCCGAAAAAGCAATTGAATTATTAAAAATAAACCAGGCTTTGGGTCGTGCTGATAAAGTGGCCGCACAGGCCTTATTGGCAAAAGTGTATCTGTATATCGCTTCGTCAAAAGAGCATAATGTGCCTGAATACACAGCAATGACTAAAGATGTTGCAACGATGTATCAGCAGGCAGCAAAATACTCCAATGATGTGATTACAGGACAAAGTGTTTACGGTTTCGAAAATAATCTGTTAACGATTTATGATGTTGAAAAGCCATTAGGAAAAGAAAATATCTTTTTGCTTTCAATGGACAGAACAGGAGCAACGGAAGGGGATTATTCTAAAATTTCAAAATTGTTTATTCCGTATATCGACGGAGCAACCATTTATTTGAAAAACCCTGATAATACTTTTTCAAAATCACATGATGGTTGGAGCGTTTTCCAGACTTTGACTGGTTTCTACAACAGTTTTGATAATGCAGATAAAAGAAAAACAGACTTATTTGTAACCACTACTTATGATGCTTCAGGTGTAGTTTCTGCGCAATATCCTGGGAAAATTGTATATCCGTTTACACGAAAATACATTGACCCAAACTTCATTGGAGATAAAACCAGCACAAAACCATTTTTAATTCGCTACAGCGAAGTGGCTTTAACTTACGCCGAAGCAGTTGGCCCAACGACACAAGGTTATGCTTTAGTCAATCAAATTAGAAACAGGGCTGGTTTAGGTAATCTGGCTCCGGGTTTAAGTCTGGAGAATTTCAGATTAGCAGTTTGGAATGAACGTGCCTTAGAGCTGGCTTTTGAAGGAAACCGTTTGTATGATTTGCGTCGTTTCAACAGAGTTGCTCAGGTTGTTCCTGAAGCTGCCGGAATTACAGCAGAACAGGCAGCGTTTTATCCAATACCACAGACAGAAATAGATTTAAACACAGGTTTATAATTCTTAAAAATAAAATTATGAAAAAAATACTATACGTCTTGTTTGCTTCTATTGCTTTGATGCAGACAAGCTGTCAAAAAGATCCTTTAGAAGATATTGAAGAAGGAAACTGGAACAATGAACGAAATGTTCTGGAAATCAAATTTGAAAATCAGGTAGGGAACGCACAGGTTGTTCGTGTAGACGATCAAACCGGAACAATCAACTTAGCGATTAATGTAGATGCCGTTCCTAATTTGAGCAGCATTGTGATTAAAGAAATCGTATTGTCTTACGGTGCAAAATCATCTGTAAAAGAAGGCGAAGCATTAAATTTTGAAAATGCGCAGAACAGCGCAGAACTGACAGTAACTTCTCCAACAGGAAAATCAAGAAAATATACTGTTACGGCAAGTTCGTTTAGAGAATCTCTTGTTGGAACTTATGATATTGACAATTTAATTGTGTACGGAGGAACTGGCCCGGAATATGGCGGAGGAGCCGTTTTAGCCATGACCGATAAACCCTGGATTTGGTCAGCAACAGAAGGACCGGACAAAGAATTAGACAATCAGCTGATTTTTGAAATGGATGGAATTACCGAAGATGGAAATACGTACGGAACGGTAACCAACACAGCCGGTGCCGACGGTAAATATGCGGACTTTGTATTCGTTGGAACACCTGTAACTGATGTTAAAAAATTCTACCGACAAATTCCCGCAGGAGAAGGAAAATGGCTGAGAAATTATGCGACGGGAACGATCACTTTCACTTTTGCTGACGGAACGACCAAAGTGGGAACTTTTGAGAATGCAGGAACGGAAAATCTTGGAAACGGAAGCACAAAAACCATTGTACACAATGCATTTGCTTTCAACTTAAACGGTACTGACGATTGGGATAAAATTTATACGGATTACGACAAATTCGTTAAAAAGCCAAGACGTTTCTGGATTGACGTAACCAAAAAATAATAAAGTAACCCGTTGGGTGAAATTAATTTAAACACATAGAGACATAGATTTAGAAGGTGCAAAAAAGGCGTTTCACTTGTTTTAAATAAACATAGTTAGCTATGTGTTAGAAACTAGTTTCTTTTTAGCTTCTTTTCTAGAAATAAAATCTATGTTTCTATGTGTTGAATAAAAAAACATGAATTACACCCAACGGGTTAATAAAGTATAAATGTCATAAAACTTTTTATGAGACAAACAGTTTCTAAAATTATAGTATCATTTTGGTTAGTGACAACAGTAATCAGTTGCTCGGCTTTGCCCGATGCAACTGTTGCTGTTGATAGCACAGCCATTATAAACCCAAATTACATTGGTAACGGAGTCCAGTGGGATCCGTACCAGTTAGATTATGGTGAAAAACAATTGAAAATTTCTTCGGAAGACTGGCAGAAACTCTATTCCCGTCTTGACTTTATGAAACCCCAATTCATAAGAGTCATGATCAATACCACGTCGGTGATTGAAAACGGCGTGCTAAACGAGACAAAAAATTACGAAAACATTGCCCCAATTTTGGAATACTGCCAGTCCCGTAATGTAAAAGTAGTTTTAGGGGACTGGGGAGACAGAATGGTGAACAGTAAAACCAATACCATCTCAGAAAATAATCTAAAATTAGCAGCAAAATATCTTGATTTTCTGGTAAACCAAAAAGGCTTTTCCTGTATTCATTATTACAATATGATTAATGAACCTAACGGATTCTGGTCTTCAACAGATGAAAATTACGAGCTTTGGAAAAATGCGGCAAGTTATTTTTGGTCCGAGTTAAAAGCTTTAAATATCGATCAAAAAGTTTCTTTATTAGGACCGGATATTGCCATTTGGAAAGCCGATAAAGTAGACTGGATTTCCAACTCGGTTCGAGATCTGGATCATGCCATTGGCGTTTACGATATTCATACGTATCCGTCAAAAATTACGGTTAATTCCGGCGAATATACTTCTATTTTAAAAGCGTATAAAGATGCTGTTCCTGCTGGGAAACCAATAGTAATGGGCGAAATCGGATTCAAGTTTGTCGAAAAACAAGATGAAGCTTTATTGAATGAAAATATCGCAAGGGCAAAAGCAAAACCGTATGCTTCTGTCGAAGATTCTCAAATGTTTGTTTATGATTATGTCTATGGTTCTGATATGACCGATGCTTTAATCCAAACCATTAACGCAGGTTATTCGGGTTCCGTTGCCTGGATGCTGGATGATGCGATGCACGCTAAAGAACAAAAAAACAAACTCAAAGTCTGGGGGTTCTGGAACATTCTTGGAGATGAATATTTTGGAGAAGAAGAAGAGAAAGTCCGCCCTTGGTTTTATTCCTGGTCTTTATTGACAAAATATATGCCTTCGGGATCTCAGGTTCATAAAGTTTCGGTTGATGGAAATCCAAACTTAAAAGCGATTTCGGTTACAAAAGACGGAAAAAGCATGATTGCCATTGTCAATGTTTTTTCAAAAGATTTAAAAATAAACCTGACTTCAAAAGACTTACCTGTTTTAAATCAGGTTAAAAAGTTTGTTTACGCCAAAGGTAAATTAAAACTCGAAGGCGATCATATTCTGCTTCCAAATGAAACCAATCTCACTTTGGATTTAAGCCAAAAAACAACGGAAACAATTCCTGCAGAAGGACTTTTGGTTCTAACCAATTTCGATTATTAACCTTAAAAAAGAAAACAATGAAATCATTATATACAATTCTGATTGCCATGAGTTTGTCCTGTATTGGATGTTCTTCTGATGATAAAAAGGATTCAGGCGGAAATGAACCCGAAGTTCCAACTTCGGTAGAATTAAAGCTGAGCGATCCAAATGCAACTGCCGAAACCAAAGCGCTTTATTCGAACTTATGGAGAATTCAGGAAAAGGGAACCATGTTTGGTCATCACGACGATTTATTATACGGAAGAAACTGGATGACACAAGCCGGACGTTCAGATATTAAAGAGGTCTGTGGTGATTATCCAGCCGTTTTCAGCGTTGATTTTGCTGAAATTATGGATGACAGAAGTACAACATCAACTTTAAATAATGACAGAGCAAGAGTAATAAAAGAAGCCAGAGAAAGAGGCGAAGTGATTACAGCTTGTTGTCATTTAAACAATCCTTTAACGGGTGGTGACAGTTGGGATAATTCTAAAAATACCGTTGCAAAAGAAATCTTAACCGAAGGAAGTGCAACTAATATCAAGTTCAATTCCTGGCTGGATAAATTGGCTGTTTTTGCCAATAATTTAAAAGACAAGAATGGAAAAGTAATTCCGATTATTTTTCGTCCGTTTCATGAACATACACAAACCTGGTCTTGGTGGGGTTCGGGCGCGACAACGCAGGAAGAATTCATTAATTTATGGAAATACACCATTGATTATCTGAAAAATAAAAAGCAGGTTCACAGTTTTATTTATGCCATTTCTCCACAATTGGATTCGCAGGGAACTGCAGATAGTTTCTTGTTCAGATGGCCTGGTGACAATTATGTGGACTTTATTGGCTGGGACAGTTATCACGGAACTAATACAAGCGCTTTCAGTACCAATCTTAGAAATCTGGCGACGCTTTCGCAGCAAAAATTAAAACCCTGCGGCGTAACTGAAACAGGAGTAGAAGGCATTGTGAAAAACGGTGCGCCTTATGATACCTATTGGACAAATGAAATTTCAGTTCCGCTTACGGGGAAAAAAGTTAGCATGGTCGTAATGTGGCGCAACAAATATGATCCGTTGCATGAAGGAACGCATTTTTATGCACCTTTTGAAGGACATAGTTCTGCAGCCAATTTCAAACTGCTTTATGCAAGTCCGAATATGATCTTCAGTAAAAAACTGCCTGATATGTATACTATGGCGGCCAACACAACAGTAAAATAAAAACCAAAACACAATAATCAAAATGAAATTAAGTAAGTGCACCCAAAATCCAGTTTTAAGTCCAAACCCAAACAATTATTGGGAAAACCTAGTGGTATGTAATCCGGGCGTATGGTATGAAAACGGAACTTTTTATATGCTTTACAGAGCAGCAGGAGATGATGAAGATCATTTAATCCGAGTTGGTTTGGCAACGAGTACAGATGGTATTAATTTTAAAAGAGAATCAGACGAACCCGTTTTTGGACCGAGCAGCAACGGACCAGATATGGGCGGTGTGGAAGATCCGAGAATCATCAAATTTGGAAATGAATATTATGTAACCTATGCTTACAGACCTTATCCTCCGGGACGTTACTGGACATTCCCGCACGATGTGATTAATCTTCCTGAAACTGGACCAGATGCACCCGCAGTCTACAAACACAATATTGCAAATTCCGGATTGGCTGTAACCAATGATTTTAAGAGTTTTAGAAGATTAGGCCGAATCACGACTTCCAACTTAGACGATCGTGATGTGATTTTATTCCCGGAAAAAATCAACGGAAAATATGCGATGCTGCACCGTCCAAAACAATGGATTGGCGCAGAATATGGCTGTGATTATCCTGCAATATGGATTCGTTACTCAGATGATTTAATGGTTTGGGAAGAAAAAAGTACACTTTTGTTAAGCGGAAGAAATGGAACCTGGGAAGAAAAAATTGGAGGAAGCACACCGCCTTTACGCACAGATGATGGCTGGTTATTAATTTACCACGGAGTAGAAAACGGTGGAAACGGTTATTACAGAGTTGGCGTGGCTTTATTGGATTTGGAAGATCCAACAAAAGTAACCGCACGTTTGGAAGACTGGATTATGGAACCGGAACACGACTACGAAATTGAAGGTTTTTACAAAGGCTGTGTTTTTCCTACAGGAAACATGATTGTCGATAATATTTTATATGTTTATTACGGCGCAGCCGATAAATATGTTGGTTTAGCAACCTGCAACATAAATGACTTACTAAAAACCTTAAAAGATTCCCAAAATGAAAATTCAAAATAGCATTGCACTTTGCTGCGTATTACTTGGTTTTTCCGCACAAAGCCAAAATTCAATTCCGATAGTTTCCATTAATCCAGATGAAGTGATTTCAAATGAATTTATCGGAAGCGGAATTGAGTTTTCGGCCTATCCGCATGCTGATACCAAAGATTCAGAATGGGGAAAATTAATGACAGACGAAAAATGGCAGTTGGTTTTTGATCGTGTTTCATTCATCAAACCTAAAATTGCCAGAGTAATGGATCAGGCTAACTGGAGATATTTAAAAGGTTTTGATACGTCTGGAAATCCAATCGTTGATTTCAAAAGTGATCAGATGAAAGCTTTATACAAACTCTTGGATTACTGCGAAAAAAATAAAATCGCTGTGATTTTAGGAGAATGGGGACAACCGTATAAAGTTCATGACACACATTTAAATCTGCAAAATAGTTTTACAGGTGCCAATGATCCAAAATGGATTGATTTGATTGTGAAAAACCTGAACCATTTAATTAAAGTAAAAAAATACAGCTGTATTAAATATTATAATTTGGTAAACGAACCAAACGGCGACTGGGCAACCACTGACGGCGATTTTGACCAATGGAAAGAAGGAATTCAATTACTTCATAAAGCCATTAAAAAAGAAGGATTGGACAAACATATTTCCATTATAGGGCCAGATGCGACTTCTTTTAATAACCGAAAATCAAAATACAAAGGTTTAGACTGGGCCAGACAAACGGCTTTACAGATTCCTGATTTGGTTGAAGCTTATGATGTTCACGATTATCCATCGAAGGAAAGCATTCGCTCAGGAGAATTTCAAAAGACATTTAGTGAATTGGTTCGTTTTACTGATTCGGTTCATAAAAAGCCTTTTATTTTAGGGGAATTAGGTCTTAAAGGAGATCCTTCTTCAAAAGAGCATTTGGGCGATAAATTTACAAGTGAGGACAGTCAGCTTTCGGTTTACGATTATGATTACGGAGTCGATATGGCTGATGCTTTAATTCAATCTATAAACAGCGGTTTCGATGCTGTAATTGCATGGGATTTGGATGACGCCATGCACACCAAAGATGATAAAGGCGATAAATATCAATTGAAACGCTGGGGAATGTTCAACAGTTTAGGAAAAGAACTGACAGATAACAAAGCAGATGAAGATCTGCGTCCGTGGTTTTATACGTGGTCGATTATGACACGCTATTTTACGGGTGATATGAAAATCGTAAAAATGGATGATTTGAATATCGATAAGGTTCGTACGCTGACAGGAATAACAAAATCGGGAGATATTACCATAGCAATTGTCAACAACAGCGATAAAGAAACCACTTTTAAAATTGATACAAAAAAGCTTAAAGCAAAATCAGTTCTGAATCAATATTTGTACAGCGAAAATAAACGCCCAGTTGATGCCAGAGGATTTCCAGTTCCGTCAGAAAAAATCAATGTGAAAGCTAATACAATTCAAGTTTCAATTCCTGCAAAAAGCGTAATTCTTTATACTTCATACCAGCTGTAATTATGATAAATTTAAATATAATTGACTTAGTCGTCTTAGTGTTATACATCATCTTTATTGTTTGGTGGGGACTAAAAAACAGCAAATCAAGCGATTCAGATGCTTATTTTCTGGCTGGACGAGATTTAAAATGGCCAATGGTGGGTTTGTCGCTTTTTGCTGCCAGTATTTCGAGTTCGACATTAATGGGAAATTCAGGAGAAGGATTTATTAACGGAATTGCCGTTTTCAATTACAACTGGATTTCGATTTTGGTAATGGTTTTCTTCGCCATCTTTTTTCTTCCCTTTTATATCAAATCAGGAATTTTTACGATGCCTGAGTTTTTAGAAAGACGATTTGATGTGAGATCACGAACTTACTTTTCTTTCATCACAATTGTTGGAAATATCTTTTTAGATGCAGCAGCAACTTTATATGCCGGAGCTCTAATTATCAATATGATTTTTCCTGGTGCCGATATGATGCTGATTATTATCGGAATGGCAATTGTGGCAGGAAGTTATACGATTATCGGCGGACTTTCATCTGTAATTAATACCGAAGTAATTCAGGCGTTTATTCTGATAATTGGGTCTACTTTATTAGCCTTTTTTGCGATGCACAGCATTGGCGGTTGGGACGCTTTTTATACGCAGTTTCAGGATGGAGTTTGGTTAAAACTGACAAGACCTATGGATGACCCGACAGTTCCCTGGTTGGGAATGTGGGTTGGAATCCCGATTCTTGGATTTTATTTTTGGGGAAACAATCAAGTTATGGTGCAGCGTGTTTTATCTGCAAAATCAATAGATCATGGTCGAAAAGGTGTTTTATTGGTTGGATTTCTGTATTTATTTACCCTTTTCATCTTTATTTTTCCAGGCGTAATTGCAAGAGGAATTAATTTGTTTGGAGTGGAAAACCTGCCTCATGAAATCATCAGCGGAAGCGAATTGAAATCAAAATACGGAATCAATACCGATCAGGTTTATCCAAGATTGATTAACAAAGTGCTTCCAGTTGGTTTAATTGGAATTATATTATCAGCCATGATTTCAGCTTTGACTTCCGCCTTGAGCGCAACTTTAAATTCGGTTTCCACTTTATTTACAATGGATTTTTACAGCAAATTTGATAAAAATGCATCAAGCGAAAAAAAGGTAAAAGTGGGTAAAATCACGGCAGTTGTAACTTTGATTATTGCCATTTTATGGGCGCCTTATATTGGTAAATTTGATTCACTGATTGCCTATTACCAGGAGATACTATCTTATTTAGCGCCTCCTGTTGTCGGGACATTTTTCATGGGATTATTCTGGAAACGTTCCAATGCCATAGGAGCTTTCAGCGGACTAATGTCTGGACTTTTTATAGCCGTGATTATTATGCTTGCTAAATATGTTTTAGGTTTTGAAATGGGTCTTCATTTTCTCTTGCTTGCGCCAATTATTTTGGTTTTAAGCCTTTTCGTAAATGTTGGTGTAAGTTTATCTACTGATCCTCCTTTAGAAGAAAAAGTAAAAGAAAACACTTGGACAAAAGCCATTTGGATTGAAGAAACTGCCGCTTTAAAAAATGTAGTTTGGTACAAAAACTTCCGCATTCAGGCGCTTTTATTAATCTTAGCCTGTTTCGGAATGTATGCTGCGTTTTTCTAAATAGAAAGCGTTTTTTTAAACACATAGAACATAGATTTTACTTTATCAAAAGAGATTATAAAAGAAACTAGTTTCTAACACATAGACACAAAACTATGTGTTTTATTACAAGTGAAACGCTCTTTTTAAGTATCTAAAATCCTATGTTTCTATGTGTTTAAAAACTGCGTTCAGCAAATCAATAAAATTATGTAAATGAAAAAGTTACACTATATAGCATTTCTATTAATCTTTTTTGGATATAATATAAATGCCCAGAATTCCGATGCCCAAATCGAAAAAAAGATCGATCTTCTTTTAAAGAAAATGACTCTAAAAGAAAAAATCGGTCAGATGAATCAGTTGTCTGCGGATGATATGGAAACCAATTTTAAGGTAATTCAGCAGGGTATGGCAGGTTCTGTTTTAAGTATTACCAATCCTGAAATTGCCAACAAGGCACAGAAAATTGCTGTCGAACAAACCAGATTAGGTATTCCTTTGATTTTTGGCCGAGATGTGATTCATGGCTTCAAAACGATTTTTCCAATTCCGTTAGGACAGGCAGCAAGTTTTAATCCCGACTTAGTAGAAAAAGCAGCTCGTATTGCGGCTGTTGAAGCTTCGGAAACGGGAATTCGCTGGACGTTTGCGCCAATGATCGATATTGCCCGAGATCCTCGCTGGGGAAGAATTGCCGAAAGCTGTGGCGAAGATCCGTATTTAACTTCAGTAATGGGAGTGGCAATGATTAAGGGATTTCAAGGAAAAGATTTATCTGATCCAAGTTCGATTGCGGCTTGCGCCAAACATTTTGCAGGATACGGTGCGGCAGAAGGCGGACGTGATTACAATACTACTGCGATTACCGAAAGGCAATTTCGAAATGTCTATTTGGTTCCGTTTGAAGAAGCGGTAAAAAAAGCAAATTTAGCAACCATCATGACCGCTTTTAATGCCAATGACGGAATCCCTTCTTCGGGAAATGAATTTTTATTGAAGCAGATTCTTCGCAAAGAATGGAATTTTAAAGGTTTTGTAGTTTCTGACTGGGCTTCGATTACCGAAATGGTTGATCATGGGTTTTGCACTGACAACAAAGAAGCAGCAGAAAAAGCGATCAATGCCGGAGTTGATATGGAAATGGTCAGCGGGACTTATGTGGCTTATATCGAAACTTTATTACAGGAAAAGAAAATTTCGATTGAAACCATTAATGAAGAAGTACGTAATATTTTAAGAGTAAAATTCAAGCTGGGACTTTTTGAAAATCCGTATGTAAAAGGAAATACTAAAGACGTTTTTTATAAAGAAGAACATTTGAAACTGGCAGAAAAACTAGCAGAAGAATCTATCGTATTATTAAAAAATGAACCTCAAATTTTACCTCTCAATAAACCGAAAACAATAGCTGTTTTTGGCCCGCTGGCCGATGCATCACACGAACAATTGGGAACCTGGGTTTTTGATGGAGAAAAAAATCATACGATAACGCCGCTGAAAGCTTTAAAGGAACAATACGGAAAAGACATTAATATTGTTTACGAACCTGTTTTAAAATATTCAAGAGATAAAGATTCTATCGATTTTGATAAAGCCAGAAAAATAGCTAAAGAAGCAGATGTTGTTTTATTATTTGTAGGCGAAGAATCGATACTTTCTGGTGAAGCGCACAGCCTTTCTAATTTGAATTTGCAGGGAATTCAGTCCCAACTTTTATCGGCTTTAGCCAAAACAAAAACGCCTTTAGTAACTGTTATAATGGCAGGAAGACCATTAACGATTGAAAAAGAAGTAAATCTTTCGAATGCTGTTTTATACGCTTGGCATCCGGGAACTATGGGCGGTTCAGCTATTGCGAATATTTTGTTTGGAAAAGCAAATCCATCAGCAAAATTGCCTGTGACTTTCCCAAAAAATGTCGGACAAATTCCGATGTATTACAATCACTTAAATACAGGTCGTCCAGCAAATGGAAGTGAATTGAATTTGAATAATATTCCTGTTGAAGCTTCACAGACTTCACTCGGAAACAAATCTTATTATTTGGACAGCAGTAATAAACCGCTTTTTCCTTTTGGTTTTGGATTGTCTTACACAAGTTTTGAGTATGGAAAATTGAAGCTTTCTAAAACTGTTTTGAAGAAAGAGGAAATATTGGAGATTTCATTCATATTGAAAAATACAGGAAAATTCGAAGGAAATGAAATTGTTCAACTTTATGTTAGAGATATTTCGGCTTCGATTGCGCTTCCTGTAAAAGAACTTAAAAGTTTTCAACGAATTGATTTAAAACCTAACGAAGAAAGAGAAGTAAAATTCAAACTTCCGATAGCTGATTTAGCATTTTACGGAATCGATATGAAGAAAAAAGTAGAGTCAGGAAAATTTGATTTGTGGATAGGACCTAATAGCGAAAAAGGGGAAAAAGTGTCATTTGAAGTTCAATAAAAACATGAAAAATAAAATATACATTGTAATTGTACTGCTGTTTCAATTTTTTGCCAACGCTCAAAGTTTTATAAAAGTAGAAAACGGCAGATTGATAAAAGATGGAAAACCCTATCATTATGTAGGAACCAACTTTTGGTACGGAATGAATCTGGCCGTTTCCAACAAAGAGAGATTAATCCAAGAACTAGATCGATTAAACAAACTCGGAGTCAAAAATCTTAGAATTATGGCTGGTTCAGAAGGAAGTCTGGAAACGCCTTGGTCGGTTCAGCCAACTATGCAGAAAGAACCTGGAATTTATAATGAAGAACTCTGGAAAGGGCTTGATTTTTTATTGGCCGAAATGAAAAAAAGAGAAATGACGGCTGTAGTTTGTTTGAATAATTTCTGGCCTTGGTCGGGAGGTTTTGCGCAATATGTTTCATGGGCAAATCAAAACGAATCCATTCCGTATCCGCCACCTGCTGAAAATGGAGACTGGAGAACCTATCAGCAGTATTCAGCACGTTTTTACAGCAACAAAACGGCGAAGAAATGGTTTGAAAATCATATTGAAAAAGTGATAAATAGAGTAAATTCAATCCATAAAATTCCGTACAAAAAAGATACAACGATTATGGCATGGCAGTTGGCTAATGAACCGGAAGGAAGTAATAATGTGGAAGATTATAGAAAATGGATTCATGAAACAGCGAAATATATTAAGAAATTAGATTCTAATCATTTGGTTTCTATTGGTTCAGAAGGGAATACACCTTCTCCCGCAAACGGAACAAATTTTGAAATGGATCATCAAAGCCAATATATTGATTACTGCACTTTTCATCTTTGGGTGCAGAATTGGGGTTGGTATGATCCGCTTAAAGCGAAAGAAACGTATGATTTCGCTGTAGAAAAAGCCAACAATTATATTGATGAACATGTTAAAATTGCTCAAAAATTAAACAAGCCAATTGTGCTGGAAGAATTCGGAATTTCAAGAGATGATAATAGTTATGATGCAAATTCGTCTGTTACGGTTAGAGATAAATATTACGCTTTTATTTTTGATAAGATTTATAATTTAGGTCAAAAAATACCGCAAGTCGTTGGTATAAATTTTTGGGCTTGGGGAGGCGAGGGCAGACCTAAAAAGCCAATGAGTATTTGGAAACTGGGAGATGATTTAATTGGGGATCCTCCTCATGAATATCAGGGATGGTATTCGGTTTACGATACGGATGGAAGTACTCAGAAAGTTATTAGGGAATTTGCTTTTCAATACAATTCATTACAATAGTCTTATAACTTTTCCGATGAAAAATAAAGCGGTTTCTATCCAGAATATTGCTGACGAACTGAAGATTTCAATATCGACTGTTTCTTTTGTGCTGAACGGGAAAGCGAAGGAAAAGCATATATCGGCATCTCTGACGCAAAAGGTATTAGATTATGCACAATTGGTAAATTACAAACCCAATCGTATGGCACAAAGTCTTCGTACCGGAAAATCAAATATTCTGGTTTTTATGGTGGAGGATATTTCAGATCGTTTCTTTTCTAAACTGGCCCGCAATTTTGAAAATCTGGCTTATCAGGAAGGTTATAAAATAATTTTTTGCAGTAACGAAAATGCTGATGAGAAATCAAATGAACTGATCGATCTTTTTGGTAATTGGCAGGTGGATGGATTTATTATTGTGCCTTCAGCCGGTATCAGGAATACTATTGAAAATCTCATTAGTAAAAATGTTCCTGTAATCTTATTGGGAAGTTGTTTTGAGAATCTGCAGTGCTGCAGTATTTCTATTGATAATGTAAAGGCTTCTTTTGATGCTGTACTACATTTGATAAACAGCCAATTTAAAAATATCGGATTTGTTACTATTCTCTGCGATCAAAAAGAACTCAAAGATCGTTTATACGGTTACGAAAAAGCAATACTGTCAGCAGGACTGAAACTGTATATTTTGGAAATTCCGGACGATAAAATCCTGAAAGAGAAAGATAAGAAGAACATTCAGGACTTCTTTAGTTCCCATACTGACTTAGATGCTGTCTTTTTTCCCGATCTGGCTATTATGCGAACCATAATACAGTTTTGTAAGCAACGACCTGACTTTCAGATCCTGGTTTTTGATGATCATCATGCTTCTGAAAACTACACTGATTCAATTATCCGTATTCAACAGCCTTTAGAAAAAATGAGTTTTAAATTAATGGAATTGATGTTGCTGCTATTAAAAAAAGAAGATGTTTCCAAAGACATTCAAAAAATCATAATGAAAGCAGAATTTATTACTGGAGAATCATCTGTACGAAAAAAACGCCTGTAAACAAATAGTTTACAGGCGTTTTTGGACTTGACGAAATTACAATCGGACACCTCATTTCGATCTTAATTTTTGTAAATAAGAGTCATAAAGAAGTACTGATTTGTAGTGAATTGTTTTACAATTTAGCTCCTAATTATTTTTAATTTTTTCACGAAATTCAAGAGGAGCCATGTGCGTTCTTTTTTTAAAAAACGTGCTGAAGGATTGTGGATGTTCAAAACCAAGATCATAAGCAATTTCACTTACGGACAAAGTAGTTGCTGATAATTTCTCTTTGGCTTTATTGGTAATCTTTTCGTAAATATGCTCTTTTGTATTTCGGCCGGTATGTATTTTCAGGAAATCGCTGAGATAATTGGGGGAAAGATGCAGGGCTTCGGCAATTAAACTGACGCTTAGAAGACTTTTTTCTACCGTTTCGTTATTGTAATACTCATTGATGAATCTTTCAAATTTTGTAAGCAGAGCATGACTATTGTTTTTTCGGGTTAAAAATTGTCTTTCATAAAACCGGCTTGAATAATTTAGAAGTAAATCGATCTGCGATAAGATAATATCCTGAGTGTGGCGGTCAATGTGCTGACATTCTCTGTCAATTCGGTCCAGAATTTCGATGAGGTATTTTTCTTCCTGCTCAGATAAATGCAGGGCTTCATTTACGGCATAGGAGAAAAAACCAAAATCAAAGATTCTTTCTGCAAGCGGATGTTTTAAAAGAAAATCTTCATGAAATATCAACAAATAGCCGGCACCGCATTCCATATTGTGAAAATCAAGATACTGTACCTGATTCGGTGCAGTAAAACTAAGTACGCCTTTGTCATAATCATAATGGCCCTGACCATATCTGATTTTTCCTTTCGCCTCTCTTTTTAAAGCGACACAATAAAATTTATTGACAAAACCTTTCCAAATTTCATCTTCCAGAAAAATGCTTTCAGCTAAATTAATCACACTCACCATTGGATGTTTAGGTTCCGGAAGAGAAAGCAAGCGGTGAAAAGCAGATACAGATGCAATTGTGTTCATAACAGCGTCTTTTTAAGTTTAATCTAGTAACCCCATACTGAATTCATCATACGGAGCTCCGGTATCTGTGCCTAAAGGTACAATACTTTCGAGTTTTAAAAGTTCATCATGACTCAATTCTATGTTTGCGGATGCTATATTTTGTTCCAGATATTTTCTGCGTTTGGTTCCCGGAATTGGTACAATTCCCTTGCTGATGATCCATGCCAGAGCCAGCTGAGATGAGGTTACCTTTTTTTCTTCGGCCATTATTTCAATTGCTTTTACCAGATCAATATTTTTATGGAAATAATTTTCCTGAAAGCGCGGAATGGCCCTGCGGAAATCATTTTCAGGAAGATCATCAATGGAACGGATTTGTCCGGATAAAAAACCTCGTCCCAGTGGAGAATAGGCCACAAAACCGATTCCCAATTCTTCAAGTGTTTTTAATATCCCTCTTTCTTCGGCAGTTCTTTCAAAGAGAGAATATTCACTTTGAACAGCTGTAATGGGATGAACAAGGTGCGCTTTTTTAATAGTTTCAGAAGATACTTCCGAAAGTCCTATATATTTGACTTTACCTTCCTTTACAAGATCGCTCATAGCCTCAACCGTTTCTTCTATCGGAGTATTTTTGTCCAGGCGGTGCATATAATAAAGATCAATGTAATCGGTGTTCAGATTTTTTAGCGAACGTTCTACCGCTTTTTTAATGTATTTTTTGCTTCCATTGATAGCCCACGTAACTTTTCCGCTGTCATCGATTTCCCAGCCAAATTTTGTAGCCAGAATATATTTATCACGTTCTTTACCAATAGCTTTTGCTATAAGCTGTTCATTTTTTAAAGGTCCGTACAAATCTGCGGTGTCCAGAAAATTACCACCAAGTTCAAGCGAGCGGTGGATTGTAAGGATTGCTTCTTTCTCATCTGCAGGACCATACATATTTCCTTCTTCAAAACCCGTCATCCCCATACATCCTAAACCTATAGAAGGAATAATTAATCCCTGATTTCCTAATTTAATCTGTTTCATCTTTTATAATTTTTGTTGCATACAAATTTCGAAAGAAAGGAGGCAGGGAGAGGTTTGCAGATTACGGTAAGTTGTATGCAAATTACCGTTGATTAAAAAAGGACATCGTGTATTTGAATAATCACTAATTGTGTTTTTATGTAATCTTCCCTATTTAGTTTTAAATAAAAAAGATACATAATATAGTTTATAGGATCTTTGTGGCTTGATGGGATTACAATTAATCTTTATATTTGATCATCAAATTAATAAAATGAGCGAAAAAATGAAACCCTATGCCTTAATAACTGGCGCCAGCAAAGGAATTGGAAAATCTATTGCTTATGAATTGGCTAAACAAGGTTATCCGCTATTGCTTGCTGCAAGAAGTGAGGAGGAGTTAAAAGCATTATCTGATGATCTTCAGATCAAATACGGAATCAAGGCTCATATTTTATCAATTGATCTTTCGGCAGATGGTGCATCACATAAAGTAACCGATTGGGTAAAGATCAATAACTATCCGATTGGTGTTTTAGTTAACAATGCCGGTTATGGTGTATGGGGCGATTTTAGTAAGTCTTCTCTAGCCGATCAGCTTGGTATGATGCAGCTTAACATGAATGTAGTTGTAGAACTTTGCCATTTATTAGTACCTGTACTTTCACAGGAAAAACAAGCTTACATTTTAAACATATCAAGTACTGCTGCATACCAGGCCGTGCCTACGCTGGCTGTTTATTCTGCTACAAAAGCTTTTGTTTTATCGTTTACCCGTGCCCTGCGTTTCGAACTCGCCCAAACTTCAATTTCAGTAACTTGTTTTAGCCCGGGTCCGGTGGATACTGGTTTTGCTGCAAGAGCGGGTTTAAGTGCTTTAAACAAAATGGCTGAAAAATTTAATATGCAGCCAGATGAAGTGGCAAAAATGGCCGTAAAAGCCATGTTTAGCAAAAAATCAGAAGTTATTCCGGGATTTACAAATATTATTTCAGTCTACGCTAATCGTATACTGCCAAAGGCTTTTATCGAAAAAACGGCTGCCGGGATTTACAAAATTTAATTTTTTTTTACAAAAAACAGAAAATATTTTTTGTAAAAGAGAAAATATATATTATGTTTGTATTAAATTCTACTAATTCTATAGAGTATGTCAGATAAAAGAAAAAATAGGTTTGATTTTCCTAAAGGCCGAATGCACAAAAACATGCTAATGTATTGTTGTTGCTGTTGTTGCAGTCTTTTAGATAAAATTACAAACACTATTCTTTCATTTATTAAATCTATATTATCATGGGATCATCTTATAAAACCTTTACCCTTACTGAGCAATTAACTAATGAGCAAATAAACTTTTTTAATGAACATGGTTTTATCCATTTCAAAAAATTTATAAATCCGGAAACCGTTTCATCAATCATTGACGCCTCCAAACAAGTGGAGCAAAAATGGATTGAGGATGATCTTAAAAAAGTAAATGGTGTTCCAATTAAATTTGGAAAAGATTTAGATGGCTCTGCTATTGTACAACGTTTTGCTTTTATCAATCAACATCATCAAGCTTTAAGCGGTCTTCTGCTTGATCCAAGATTTAATGGGTTATTACCATTGGCAGGCGAGGGTGCAAGATTAGGTACTGAAGAAAAAGACGGAATGGTTTTCAATCATTATATCAATGGGCCGGAAAGCAAGTTTACTAAAATGGGCTGGCATACAGATGGCCTGAGAGATATTTTTTATGGTGCAAAATTAAACCCAATGCTGAATGTGGGGATTCACCTAAGTACTTTAAAACCCGAAAACGGCGGACTTAAAATCATTCCGGGTACTCACAAACAGAGTATTTATCAAATGCTTTTCCGTAAAAAATACTTTTTAGATCATCAGGCCGATCCGGAGGAAGTTTCCATCAATCCGGAAGCCGGAGATTTGACCATTCACGATGGACGTTTATGGCACAGAGTGGCAGAATCCTCTATTCGCGGTGAAGAAAGCAGAAGAAGGGTTATTTATATTCCCATTATAGCAGGAAAATACGCTCCTAAAAATGAGAACAGTCCAACGGTTTTCTATCAGCGTTTTGCGGGCATTGTTAAATAATTATGCTGTTTATTATTGCATTTAGTTATCTGGTTAGATCAGGTAAGCTAAAAAGTACCACAGATTTTTTAAAAAATGCCCAAAGAAGAGTAAAGTTAAAAATTACAAAACTAGAATTGGCTATACTATCCGGCTTACAAATATTACGCTATTAATGGGAAAAGAAACAGAGGTTGAAGATAATGGAGCAATTGTACAAAGAACATTCTCTGACCGTAAGCGAACTAATTTTTTAAAAAGGGCAGAACAATTAACGATTGTGTTTTTGCTGCCAAAAGTGCCTCAATTCATTTCGCCAAACCTGCTTACTTTAATAGGTGCACTGGGTTCCGGATTCGTTTTTTTAGCTTTTGTTTTAGGTGCTTATGTAGCAAATTGGTATTTGCTTTTCGGTATTATTGGTTTGATTATAAATTGGTTAGGCGATTCTTTGGATGGAAGGTTAGCTTACTACAGAAATATTCCGCGCCGCTGGTATGGTTTTGCACTCGATATTATTGCCGACTGGATCGGTATTGTATTTATAAGCTTTGGCTGCTACATTTATGCTGAAAATGACACACAAATAGTAGCCTTTGCTTTTGTTGCCTTGTATGGATGGTCTATTATCATCAGTCAGTTACGGTACAAAATTACAAATGAATACAGTATAGATTCAGGATTTGTCGGTCCGACGGAACTTCGATTTATTATTGCTCTAATTTTAATCATAGAAGTTTTATTTCAGGGATCAATTGCATATTTGGCTGGTTTAGTCACTATTGTATTGTTTATTATCAATGTTATAGACAGCTTAAAACTTTTAAAACTGGGGGATATAAAAGATAAAAACCAAGACTGACATGTTCAGGAAAGAAGCCATTTTTACTTTTCTGCAGGCACAAGTGGCGGCATTTATAGGCGGCATTACCGATTATGGTTTAATGATTTTATTGACAGAAGTATGTAAGCTGCATTTTACTTCTTCTATTCTAATCTCCGGAACCATTGGTGCCATTATCAACTTCAGCATCAATAGATTTTGGGTATTTAAAAAGCAGTGTGGTTACAGCAGTCGTATCAATAATCAGCTTTTTAAATTTGCATTGGTTGTATTGGGAAGCATTTCTTTAAAATCATTTGGCACACTCGTCTTTCAGCAAGTATTTCAAATCGATTACAGAATAGGAAGATTAATCACGGATAGTTTTGTTTCTTATGGATTTAATTATCCGCTCATTAAATATTGGGTTTTTAAGGTAAAAGAAAAACAGAACGTAATCGAATCAAATTAATCCCTTGGGTGTAAATCAAAAAAAGTAATTCAACACATAGTCCCGATCCCGAACATTCGGGACGGGATAGATTTTTATATAAAAGAAGAAATTAAAAAGAAACTAGTTTCTTACACATAGCTATGTTTGTTTTAAACTAAGTGAAACGCCTTTTTTAAGCGTCTCGTATCTATGTTTCTATGTGTTAAAAATAATGCACCCAAAACTTCATATAAATATTTCGTTTATGAATAAATTATCATTTAAATATTTTATAAAACCACTAATCGTTATAACGATTTTAGTAAATATAATTTCCGGAAATCTATCGGCACAATCCCAAAATCCATCGCCGTTACATTTCCCAACGCCTAAAAATATAGATAATATGCTGTTTTACATTCAGCGTGACCCAAATGTAAACACGGCTGTTTATGCTATAAACTATGAGGAAAATGGAAAAATAGACAAAAGTAATCCTATAAAAGCGTATTGGATTCGATATGCTGAAAAGGGAGAAAAAAAAGATTTTAACTACATACAACGCAAATTTGCATACGGAATAGAAACTAAAATCATAAATAATGACGAATTTGAGTTTCAGTTTGTATCGTATAAAAAGCTCCCCTTAACCTTAAAAAAGATAGATTCAGATCAAAAATATCGTGTTTTTGTCAATGTAAATGAGAAAAAAATACAGCTGGAAAAAATATTTGTGCGCATCGAAGGAGGTTCTTTCTGGCTGCCAAATGTAAAGTACGCCGAAGTTACCGGAATTGATGTTTCCTCAAATAAAACAATTACGGAGAGGATGTTGTTGAAATAAAGCAGTTAAATTCTTAGAAGTATAAAGAAAGCCTGTAAACAAGTAGTTTACAGGCTTTCTTGTGGAGTTGGTGAGATTTCAATTGAAAAGCTAATTCCTATTTTAATGTTTATTGATAGACTTGGAAAAGAGCTATGAGGCTTTATATTTAAAGAGTTTTTAGCTTTTGATGCTTAAGAGATTTTTAGTGTTTTTTTCTATTTTGGATGTTTTTTTTCGAAAAAAGAAATTTTTTTAAAAGTAGAAACATTCTAAGTGAATGTTTCAAGGTGTTCGACAGTTGAACACCTTGAAAGGTGATAATTTTTAGGCTTGGAATAAATATAAACTCTATCGACTCCTGCTTCTTTGCATCCATTAATAAAGAAATAAATCATAAGATCTGTATGACTTTATTCCTTTCAGCACAGCATACAGTCTCTCGTAATAATTACTGAAGTTTAATTAATCTTTTCTTTTAAACGAAGTCTGTGTTGTCAAACTTGTAAGTTCTTTTTTTTAGCATACATTTAGATACTAAGAATTCTCTTTAAGGTATCTTGCATTGCTATTCTAAAAGCATCATCTTGAGTTACTTTCTTATATAAATCAAGCTCCATCTTGCGCTGTTGCGCCATTACATCGTCAAATATTTTTTTGAAAGCAATTTCTCTATTTTGAGTATCTGTGTTTTCGGAGTATTTTTCGATAAAGTCTGGATGTGCCTGAATATTTTTAGCTAAACTTACAAATTTGACTCTTTGCTCTTCTGGTGTTGCTTCCCATCCTTGAAACCATTTTTCATTGAAACTATTTATAATTAAATCCAATGGGTTTTCTTCCTTATCACCTCCGTGAGCACCTCTTGGATTCGGATTCTGTGGTTCAAGTTCAGTTTCAGAATCATCCAGACTTATTGTTGTGTTTAATTTTACACGTTCTAAACCGTAAGTTGATAAATCAACTGAATTTAAAAGTTCATCTAAAGCATCTATGCTTGTATCAATAATAATCAATTTTGGAATCAAGAATTTTAAAAACCAAAATAGCTTCTCCCAATTCACAACTTCATAAGGTAAAATAGAAGCCATCTGACCATATATCTTGACAAATTGTTTTGCTTTAATTTTAAAATCAGCCTTTTCACTTTCTTCTAATTCTAACTGAGAATTAAATCTATCAGCCACTAAGTCAATTATAGGGCTTAGTAGTTGAGCATCTACCTTTTTGAAATATTTATCTACAAAATCTTCTACTTCGCTCCATTCATAAACTCCTACATTATCTAAAACGGCTTTTATTTCATGCAAAACATTTACATCAGTTGCTTTGTTGAGCGATGTTGCAGTATAGAAAGGATCAAAAGCTTCTTTCATGTCTTCTGAAGAATTAAAAAAATCAAGTACAAATAAATCTTCAGTTTTTTTACCTAATTTATTAGCAGAACGATTTAGACGTGAAAGCGCTTGAACAGCCAAAACTCCCTGCAACTTTTTATCTACGTACATTGCATTTAACTTAGGCTGGTCAAAGCCTGTTAAATATTTATTAGCGACAACTAAAATCTTATATTCGTCGCTATCAAATTTATCCTTTGTATCTTTTTCTGCAAAACCATTAATACTTTCCTCAGTGTATTCTATTCCGTAAATTGTTTTTTTGCCAGAAAAAGCGATAACAGCTTTAAAAGGTTCCCCTTTCTCTTTTAGTATTTTTTGAATGGCAAAAAAATATTTTATTGCTGATTCTATACTTTGCGTCACAACCATTGCCTTGGCTTTCCCTTTTAGCTTTTTAGTATTTACAATTCGATTTATAAAATGATCAACAATGATATCTGCTTTTATGGCAATAGTTTGCTTGTGTTGCTCAACAAATGCCTTTAGTTTTTTTTGAGCTTTATTAGTGTCAAACAAAGGATTATCTTCTATAGATTTCTCAATCTCATAGTAGCTTTTATAGGTGGTATAATTAGCTAAAACATCAAGAATAAAATTTTCTTCAATAGCTTGTTTCATTGAGTATAAATGAAATGGCTTGAATTTTCCATCTTCTTGTTGCTCTCCAAATTTTTCCAGAGTATTTGATTTAGGAGTAGCTGTAAAGGCTAAATAAGAAGCATTCTTGCTCATCTTGCGAGAACGCATGATTTCGATGATCTTATCTTGAGGGTCTTCACTTTCTTCTTCATTGTTGCTTCCCATAGCACGGTTCATATTGTCCGCAGCTGAACCACTTTGACTACTGTGAGCTTCGTCTATAATTACAGCAAAACGTTTATCACTTAAATCGGCAATTCCGTCAACAATAAAAGGAAATTTTTGTATAGTAGTTATAATAATTCGCTTTCCGCTTTCTAAGTTTTCTTTTAATTCTTTTGAAGAGTAGGCGGGAGCCACAATGTTTTTTACTTCTGAGAATTCTTTGATATTATCTCGCAATTGTTTGTCTAATAATCTTCTATCAGTTACTACAATTACGGAATCAAAAAGCGGATTTGTCGTTCCTCTACTTCCAGGAGTAGTTTCACTTTCAGGATATGTTTCTATTAGTTGATATGCCGCCCAAGTGATAGAATTAGATTTTCCAGAACCTGCGGAGTGTTGAATTAAATATGTTTGTCCGACACCTTTTTTACTAGCATCTGCTATTAATTTGCGAACTACATTCATTTGATGATAACGAGGGAAAAATAAATTCTTTTTATTAAGAGGATCATTTTCTTTACCATCAAAACGAACAAAATGCTGAATGATATTGGCTAAGCTTTCACGGGTTAAGACTTCATCCCATAAGTAAGATGTTTTATGACCAAAGGGATTTGGAGGATTCCCTTTTCCATAATTATGCCCTAAATTGAAAGGTAGGAAGAAAGTGTTTGCACCATCTAGTTTTGTGGTCATATATACTTCATCTGTATCAACAGCAAAATGAACAATACAACGACCAAAATTTAATAAAGGCTGTGTAATGTCTCTTTTGGTTTTGTATTGGTTTTGTCCGTGAACTTTGGCATTTTGCCCTGTCCAATGGTTTTTAAGTTCCATTGTTGCCAAAGGAATGCCATTTACAAACACTATCATATCAATTTCTTCCCTCTGATTGAGTAAAGAATATCTAATTTGTCGAGAAACGCTAAATTCATTATTTTCAAAATTAGCTTTAGCAGAGGCACTACTGCTGGCTAGAGGCAAGACATATAATAATGTAAAATGGGCATCATCTACTTCTAAACCTTTACGAAGTAAACGCAAAATGCCGTACTTTTTTACCAAACGATCAAAACGTTCCAGAATTTTGAGTTTCCAATCATTTTGTTTTTGCAGTTTAGCAAGTTCTTCTGGTTGTGTAGTTTCTAGAAAATGCCAAAAACGAACTTCATCAAGAGCATATTTTGTATTGAAATCTGAAGCATAGCCAATGTAATAGCCATTACCTGAACGATACAATTCTCTACGGTCTTGTATATCTCCTTCTTCCTTTAAATCTTCCAGACAAGAACCTGTGAGTTTTTTTTCTATTGCAGATTCTAATGCTTGTTCGTTGGTTTGGCTAGGCATGGTATTTTAATTTTTTGAAATTTCTAGATAAACTAAAAAATCATTTGTTACAACTTCATATTTACTGTTAGTAAAGAAATCTTTAATAGGAATGATGTTCTTTTTATCATTTACTAACCAAATTTCATAATCCTCTTTATTGTTAAATCCGAAATCAAATTCGGATTTAGTAAGATGAAAATAACTGTTGTCAAACGTTTTAACTTCAACATATTTTACAATGTTTTGATTATCAGTATATCTAATATCATAATGTAAACCTTCATTATCTTCACTTGCGAGATATACATCTTTATAATCAGAGCTATTTAAAAGGTAATTATAAACAAATTTTTCTGAAGTGTTTCCTATCTCCTTAAGTTTCTTTTCATCTTTAAATTGTGGTGTATAAACGCCTTTATTTTTACCTTTTACTTTATTGTTATTGTTTTTTGGTTTTAGCATTGCACTATCAATGATGATTGGATCTATTTTGACTGCTAATTCATTATTAGTTTTTTCCTTGTTTGCGTCCAAGATTTGTTTAGCCTTTAATTCATCTTTTTTAAGCTCATTTTTTAAAGTTTCAATGGCAGATTTAAAATAAATCAAACTTTTATATCTCTCACTCTGCGAAATTGCAAGCTTTTGAGTATCATTAAAATTCTTAAGATTCTGATTTTTATAATTATCAATATTAATTTCCTCGCAAATTTTAATTTCACCATAAATTGAATTTATATATTCTTGAAATATGGTTTCTGGATTTAATGTAAACTTCAACTCATTTTCCACGGAATAATTAATTGCAAAATCTTCGAAATTTTCGAATTTATTAATTTCATTTAAAAATTTCGCTTGATTTTCGACCTCGTTATCACTAAGAAGTTTCCAAATAGTACTTTTAAGGATCTTTTTTTTAGATAATAGACAATTTTTTATAAAACTGAAGTGTATCTTTTCCATTGAAATTTTATAAAAGAATTTCTTAGAGAAATCCTCTAATTCTATACCCAACGATTCAAAAAGAGATTCTACTTTTCTTAATTGAACTTCTTCATTTATATTCTCATAATCTAAATCAGATAGATTAAAAACAATCCCGAAATTTTCATTAATCAAACTTTCTAATGATAAATCATCAATGTGTTCAAGATATTGAAAATCTTTAACTTCAAATAAGGCTTGCCAAAACGCATGTTTGTAGTCTGTAAGTCCCAATAATTCTCTTGCTTCTAGCAATGTATCATCGCCATAATCATTTTTTACATTTTGTAGAACATAATCGAAATCATCTCTAATAATATGTTTGAATTCATTTTTTTCACCACTTATATCAAAAGATAATGATAAAATATCTGAAAAACTTTCGATAAAACTGAAGTTCTTACGGAGATTATTTATTGAATCAAAATCTTTAATCTTTATGAAATATGTATCATCATCATGGTGTAAAAATTCATAATCTGCTACGTTATATACATTCTCTTGAACTTTGTATTTTATTTCAGAACATAAAATGATTTTAATTTTATTACAAATTGAAGCTTGTGTTTTTCTTTGTTTATTATCTTCTATTACATTGATTCTATGTGTTAGAATTATAGGCTTTAATTTATCTAAATAGTTATTGAAATTATTTGAGATTTCCTCTAATGGGCTATGAGATAAAATTTCAACGTGTACGATTTTTAAATCATTAATGCCGAAAAATTTAATAGCTTCGACACCGCCAGCTCTAACAGGAAAGTTAAATATTGGATAATTTTGTTTTAGGCGTTTAGGCAGTTTTATTTTATCATTAAAATACACTTCTTTTTGAGGATACAACTTCAAACCAGAACCATTATCTGCAAATAAATTTAATGGTTTTCTTAAAATTTTGTTATTAGCTTTATAATGATTTAAAGCTTTTTTATAAAATGATTGCGACTTTTTGCCGTCAGGAAATTGAACTGCAATTTTGTTGATAATATCAGCAACTTTAGATGTTGAAATATAATTGAAATCATCTTTTGCTCCCAATAAAACCAATATTTCATTAATATTGGTTTTGGTTAATCCATTCTCTGTAAATTCTTTATCTCTATGATTGATATTGATGTCATTAACCCAATAGTAACGTTCATCAATCAATAAATTTTTAAAGTCAACATTATACTTTGTGTTAATAATGAATTTAATATAGGAGGGCTTATCATTAACTGGATAAGAGCTGTAGTAGAAATTTTTTACAACATCCTCGTTTAATATATCACTAACTTGTTTTTTTAATTCCTCATCATAATGAATCCAAAGTATCAATTTGTTTAACTTTATTTTGTTCAAAATAACTTCTAGATTTTCAATGGTTTTGAAATTAATATTTCCGCCTGTTGAATCGTTAATATTTTTACTTTTCAGAACAAAGTTGAAATACCCATCTAAGTTTCTGGTATTATCTTTATTATACTTCACGAACTTGTTGACACCTAACCATAAGAAGAAATTTTCTACTTCTTGAATATCGTCAAATTCATCTATTCCATTTTCTTTTGGTGAACCTAAATAATTGTTCCTATCAAAAACATTTTCAAAAATCAAAGTTGTTTTTACACCGGTTGGGTAATCATTTGAAAGCGATAACTCCTCCGCAACTTTTATCTTTTTACTTTTTGCAATTGTATGCACTTTTGCCTGAATAGGTAATTTCTTTGAATCATCATCTGTCTTTTTGTAATTGAAATATAAACAATTGTTCATCTCTCTTACGAACTCTGGGGCTTTATTAGGAACTTCTTTTATTACATTATTAGTTTCACTAATTATTTTTAAAGCAAGCGTAGTTGGCTCGTAACTATGAATGTTACAATATCCTTTTAATTGGTCATAAAAAAACCTGCTTTTGTTAGAATTTTCTTTAGAATTATAATTAAGTAACCCTATCAATAAGTTATATAAATTTTTGTTGACAAACTGAATCTTGGTGAATTCTGGAATTTTTAATTCGTTATTTTGTGTAATTGGCGTGTAAATATATTCATCACTTTGAATGACTTGACCACTTTCATTAACCAATAAATTTATTTTCTTTTCTATATTGTTTTTTAAGAATTGACATTCTTTTACAATTTGGCTTACGAATAATGCTCTTTCATAACTACTTAAATTTAAATCACTTATTGTGTTGATAATGTCCGCAACATTATCAAAGACATTTAATGATTTATCAATTTCTTTTTCTATTCCGAAATCTGAAAGTTTATTGTCTCCTAAAGGTAATAAATGAACCGAAATTATATTATTAGCTTTTATCCGGTTAAGCATGTTTGCAAAATCATCACTAATGTAAATTACTTCATCAAGCTTTTTATAGGTGTTATTTAAACAAGGAAAAACATCTACTGTTCGGATGGCTTTTTCAACTAAATCATAATATCCTAAATTATCTAATGTATCTGCTTTGTGCTTGTGATTTAGTATTTCTAATGGTTTATAACTTACTGTATCTTTTGTATAATATTTAGCGACATCGATTGTAAAATCTACAATTTTGTCAAGAATGAATTTGTTTTTTCGTGAATTGTTTACCTGATTTCTTGTTGCATCCAAATCGAATGTTGCATGTAGTACATATGGTTGGTTGAGCTTTATATTTGTTGGGAAAAATGAATATAAATAAGACGATGTTTGTTTTAAATTTTCTTCAATTGCAATTTTTATTTGATAAAATTCCTGTTCATCTTTATTAGATTCGGATAGTTCAACGGGGACTTCTTTTTCTTCTTCAAAAATGAACCAAGTATTGTCTCTGAATGTTATTTTTTCTTTTGGTGTAAAATCAGTGCTTGTTTGATTTATAGTTTCTCTCTTGCAATTGATATTGGCTTTATCTTCAAAACCTTCAAATATAATTTCTTCTATATTTCGTAAAAATAAAAATGTTTCTGGAGTAATATTATCGATTTGTTTTTGGATGTTTTCAAACTCTGATTCTTTGTAATGAATCATAATTGTTGTTACATATCCATTTTCAATTGCTTCACCAAAAACAGGCATACTTAAAAAAGGCATTGGAATAATGTCTTTTTTGAAATTTCGAGTTTTAATAAAATGCTTTTGTTCTTCTTGATTGAAAAGTTCGTCAAAGACACCTTTTCTATTTTCCTCTGTATAGGTTAGTGAAATTGAGTTGCTGTGAATTTCTATTGCATTGCTCCAATTTATGATAGATCTAAAACCTAAACCTTTATTACCTATGTATTTTTTAGAAACTTTTGAAGAATAATCTGACGTAAATAAAGATTCATATCCTTCTTTAGAAAAAGGAGTTCCGTTGTTACTTATGCTAATTATTTTTTTGGAAGTGTCTAATTTTATGAATACTTCTTTTGAACCTTCATCATCGCAATTTTGCAACAATTCTAATAGCTGCCTACCATTGTAGCCCGAAATTGTTTTTAACTCTCTGTCATAAGAAGCAATCATCTCTTTAGAATGATTTTTAAAAAGTTCTTTTTTTTCAGTTATTAAGTGTTTTACAAATTCTTCCATACTAACAAACTTTTACCTTACCAGTTACAACTGCATCTATCAAACTCGTCTTATACTCCTTCAATTTCTCAATTTCTTGTTCTTTTAAGGAAATGGCAGTGTTGATTTTTTTGCTCATTTTTTCGATAAATTTTACAATTTCTTTTTGTTCTGAAAGTGATGGTAAACTTATATGATAATTCCCTAAAGACTCTTGAGATATACCTGAAAATGTTGCCCCTGTACCGTTGATTTTTACATAGTCTTGAAATTTTTGACACATCATATGGTAGAACATAAACTTTGGAAAATAAATTGGTTTTTCACCTTTCTGTATTGGTCTAAATAGTAACAAATGACTATTTAAACAAGCTAAACCTGGTAAACTTTCTACAAATGCTAATTTGCCCATATTTGCACCATCCTTC
Organism: Flavobacterium sp. FG19; assembly: GCF_057809475.1. Lineage (NCBI taxonomy): Bacteria > Pseudomonadati > Bacteroidota > Flavobacteriia > Flavobacteriales > Flavobacteriaceae > Flavobacterium > Flavobacterium sp. FG19. The sequence continues at coordinate 64,488 of NZ_JBMDKA010000017.1, forward strand.
ATTAAAAGGATGTCTCCAATCTTTAATTGAATGTTTTCATCCATTAAATAGCGTTTTATTGAAACTCTGGGACATTTAGACCAATCTATAATATGATTATTATAGTGCGCACTACTCAAGACATAAGGTCCTTCATCAGTGTATTCATTAACTTTTAATCCTTGCCAACCTTGTCGAGCTTTCATTGATGAAATAAATTTCATTTTAGAAACAATCTCCCAATGTTCTGGAATTTCTCCAATCCATTCAATGTTACTATTTTTTAATTTTACATTTGGATTTACACCTTTAATAACTGCTTTATTAATTAAAGAATGTTTATGTTCTTTTAGAAGTTCTATTTGTTTTTGTTTGATAGTAATTGCTTGATCTATTTTAGCTGTTTTGTTGTTAAGGAAATTAGCTATTATTATTTGTTCGTCGATTGGAGGAACAAATGTTTTGAAAGAAAAGAACTTGTCTTTTGAAATAGTATTTCTTAAACCAGTATACAATGATTTCATTCTTTTTCCTTCATCTAAATTTAAATAGAAATAGTATAAAAAAACTTTATCAAATTGTTTGTTGACTTGCATAACCGTGTAGGCACCGGTTATCATTCCCTCAAAATTTGAAAGTCCCACTGTTCTGGGAGTCTCGTCGACATCAAATAAACAGAAAATAAAATCTCCTTTTTTAACTTCTTGATAGGTATCAAATTCGGCAGGAAATTTTCCTTGTGGATTTTCCATGTCACGTTTGATGACACCATTTAAAGTCAATGAAAGTAAATCATATTCGGATGATTTTTTTCCAACTAAATTCTTTTTTAATTTAAAAATATACTTATTGGATAAAGCTTCCCAATGCTCAGGAATCTCAACTAACCACTCCACACCGCTATTTTTATACTTGTCGTATTTTCTCATATTTTACAAGCTTAAAATTTCGGCGATTAAACCATCGCTTAATTTTTCTAAATCAACTATGTCTTTGGTAACTTCTACAATATTTCGCAAAGGTTTGTGCTGGTAGAAATATTTGTTAAAACTTATTTCATAACCAATTTTTGTAGCATCCAAATTTATCCAAGATTCATCTATATGTGGTTTTACTTCTCGTAAAAAATAAGGATAAATAGCTTCTTTTAGCGGAATGTTTTCTGTGTCACGTAAGTCACTTTCGGTTTCATAAGTGATGTACTCACCTTTTTTAGCAGTTGTATAATAACCGTAATTTGGCAATTCACTTTCGGAACAATCCAAGTGTTCTAAAACCTTTTTTAGTTTGTCTCCAGTAAGCTTTACTATTCCTTTTACTACTTTTTCAGCATCAGCATCATACCAGCTGACCGCATTAAGTATTGCATTTTTCTCTGAAGCAGATAATTTTAATTTTTCAGATTTAATAACTTTATCTACTTGTGTGCGAAATGAATTGAAATCAGTGAATTCTTTTGTTCCTATTTTTTGGAGTAATAGCAAACCATTGTCCAATAAAGACTTTTGTTTTTCCCACAAAGTTTTAGTTGTTAAGGCTGTTTCTTGTTTACTGTTTAAATTAAGTTCCTTCTTTTCTGCCCAATGCAAAATCTCTTTTTTATGTTTGACAATATCAGTATAGACTTCTTCACCATAAGTTTCATAAGTGTAGATCATGACATCTTTTAACGACTTATCGTATCGCAGTTCTTCAATTTTTTCTTTAGTGAATTGTGCTTTTAAGCGTTTCGGTCTTTCAATGGTTACTTTATGATAACCAAAATCACTATTGTCGAATACTTTTGAGGCAATACTGTTTTCTGTTTTACGTTCAATAGCTTCTAAATTAGTATAGGTATTTACAATTTCTGTAATATGTTCTGGAGCAAATTCACAATTTTTATTTCCTAAATTCTTGCGTAGTTTTCGGTATAATTGTCCAGCATCAATAAGTTGTACTTTACCTTTTCTATCAGCAGTTTTGTTATTACTTAAAATCCAAATGTATGTTGTGATTCCAGTATTATAAAACAAGTTATTTGGCAATTGTACAATTGCTTCCAGCCAGTCATTTTCTATAATGTGACGACGGATATTGCTTTCGCCCCCGCCAGCATCTCCAGTAAATAAACTACTGCCGTTATGTACTGAGGCAATTCTTGTTCCGGTTTTACTGTGGGAAAGTGGCTTCATTTTACTAACCATTTCCATCAGAAATAACAATTGTCCATCTGAAGAACGTGGAATTGCATCAACAGATTCCTTAATTCCCCAATAATTTTTTAATTCTATTTTAAAACGAGAATCAATAACATCTTTTCCGTCCTTGATATATTTTTGTTCACTCGCCCAAGATTTCCCATAAGGAGGATTTGATAACATAAAATCGAAAGTAGTTCCTGCAAATTCATCCGTAGATAATGTCGAACCAACACGAATATTTTCAGGATTATTCCCCTTGATCATCATATCTGATTTACAGATTGCATAGGTTTCATCGTTGATTTCTTTTCCATATAGATAGACATCACCAGTCGCACGAATTTCGCCATCCTCATCTTTAATGAAATTTTGAGATTCAGTCAGCATTCCACCGCTCCCGCAAGCAGGATCATAAATAGTCATTACTGGAGGTAAATTATTCTTGATGGGATCAAAAATAATATGTGTCATTAGGTCAATTACTTCGCGAGGAGTAAAGTGTTCTCCCGCTTCTTCATTGTTTTCCTCATTGAACTTTCTTATTAGTTCTTCAAACACATACCCCATCCCTAAGTTTGATAGGGCAGGAAGTTTACGTCCATTACTGTCGTTTTTCTCAAAAGGAGTTAAATTAATGTCTGAAGATGTAAATTTTTCTAAAACATCAAGCAAAACATCTTTGTTTGCCATATGTTTAATTTGGCTTTTTAGTTTGAATTTTTCGATGATTTCCTTAACATTATTACTGAAGCCATTTAAATAGTCTTCGAAATTTGCTTGTAATAATTGCTGGCTATTGGTCGCAGTATCATGTAAACGTTGTAAAGTCCATTCACTAGTATTGTAAAATACATATCCAGAAGCAGCGCGCAACCCATTTTCATCCCATTCTGTAAAACCTGCTTCATCGCGTTGAAAGAATAATTCTTCCATAACAGCATCTTTAGTTGGTTCTAATAAGGCATCTAATCGGCGTAAAACAACCATAGGTAAAATTACATCACGATATTTACCTCGAACGTAAACATCTCGCAAACAATCGTCTGCTATTGACCAAATGAAGGAAACTAATTTATTGTGTACAGATTGATTCATTAATTATTTTGTTATTCTCGTAATTTATTTTAGAAGATGTAAATCTATAAATTTCAAGGTTGTTAACCTAAGTATGTTTGTATAGATTAGCCTTGTCTGTAGAAATAAGTTTTAGTTTTTACTCTAATTTACGGTTTATCGTATATCCGTTATTTTTTGTGCTCTTTAAGTTTTTTAATGAGTTTAATGACTTTTATAAAATATGATAAAAATGAAAAATTCGAAGAATCGAGTACACTATTATTAGCTGGTTATCTTTTAAATGTTTTATCAAAAATATTAATTAAGTCTTATCGATAATTAGGTAAAAGTACCTGTTTAAATATTTTTAGATAGAATGATAATTACGATTTAAATTATCTTTTCTTAATCCTCAATTTAAAATGGAATCTGAAATTTGATTAAGTAATTTCTTTAAATAATTAATGAAACGTTATTATGAAATCAAGAAGTAATAAGTCATTAAAAAAGGTAGAAGTAAAAAGAAAAGAGAAGGAAAAAGAAGATGCTTTAGTTCAGTGGTTTATAAAGATCATTGTAGCACGTACCTTAAAAGAGCTTAAAGAAAAACAAGAGGGTAAATCGGAAGATGGAGATTCAAATGCGTAAAAAAGTAAATCTATCGAACACCTTTTTAAGTTGCTGTTGTTTAGTGTTTTAGGGTGTTCGATTCCCGTAGACTCATTTTTTGGTTTTTATCGTTTTTGATTTATGAGCCAGCTGTTTTTGTTAAAATAATAAGAATAACAGTGTTTTAGAATGTGAAGATGAATATTTTTTTGAGAATTAAATAAAAAAGGAAGGTGTTCGACACCTTCCTTTTTGTGGAGTCGCCGGGAATCGAACCCGGGTCCAAACAAGCAACTAAAGAGCTTTCTACACGCTTATTTCCTGATTGAGTTTTCGATGTTGAGCCAGGCCAGAAACAGCCACCCAACACTTATCTTCTTAATTTTCGAAATCCACCCGAAGCTCATGGAAATCTAGGTTTATTTTTACGGTTCCCCTGTAAAGAACGCCACAAACCAAGGCTTTCAAGGAGAATCCAGCTTCCCTACCTTGTAGAGACGTGGCGCAATCGTACTATGATTCGGATTATGCAGCTAAAGCGTAATTATTTTCGCCGTGTAAAAGTTTGAGATCTTATATTTACGAGCAAGGTCTCAATGCTCGACGTGCTTACTGTTCAATTCGACTCGCTGTCAAAACCAGTCGACCCCAAAAATAAGTCTGCAAATTTATACTATTTGAAATTACTTTCTATTAAAATTTTCAGAAAAATTGTATTATTCAGTTTAGTCCAAAATCGAAAGTTGTAAAGTTTTCAAAGTCAGATGTTTATTTCTTGCTACTTCTTTTTGTTTTTACTCAATTGGTGGTGTTTATAAAAGAATAAAGTGAATTGGACAGCTGCTTTTAGACTTATTATTCCTCTTCTTTGAAATTAAATGGATAATCTCCAAAGATCGGCGCTAATTTACGAACTGCATACGTGTTTCGGGTCATTTTATTAGACAGGGCAATAATAGTAACACCTTCTTTCATCAGTGTGATATAAGAAGAAGTATAACCGTGCCACCAGCCGTTATGGAAATAAAAGTTCTGTCCTGTTTCCCAATTGATCATTCGGATACCTAAACCATAATTCTTAGTTCCTTTACGTTCGTTGCTGTATCCTACATAAACCTGTTTTAATAATTCCGGTTTTAAGAAATCAGGCGATTGTCTTGCACGGTCAAATTTTAAAAGGTCACGCGGAGTGGAAAAAATGTTTTTGTCACCGTAAACCGCATCCATATAATCCAGACCAATTTCGACACCGCTTCCTTTATAAGAAGGGACAATTGTTTTTTTATCTTTTTCAAAATCAAAAACAAATGTATGTGTCATGCCTAATGGTTTAAAAATCATTTCGGTCATGGCTTCTTTATAAGTAAGTCCTGTGATCTTTTCGATAATTAAAGCGAGCATGGCATAATTGGTATTACAGTAAGCAAAACGGGTTCCGGTTCTGGATTCAAGGCCTATATCTTTTGTAGCCATAATTTCCAGAATGTCTTTATTCGTCAGCTGGTTGTGTCTGTCCCAGATCGATTTATCACGATCCGTAAAATACGCATAATTACGCATACCGCTGCGGTGGTCCAGGAGCATACGAACCGTACATTCCGGATACGGAAACGTTTTTAAAATAGTATTGACTTTTTGGTCAAGATCAATTTTACCTGCATTTACCAGTTTGAGCACAACAGTCGCCGTCAGAACTTTACTGACAGAAGCAATATGAAGCGGTGTATCGGCATTGATGGTGGTTCCTTCGTTTTTATCGGCAAAACCATTATAGCGTTCAAAAATAATCTGTCCGTTTCGGGCCACTAAAAAGCCTCCGTTCATCGTATTATTAGGCCAATTTTTGTTATAAAAATGATTAATTCGGCCGGTTACAGAATTTTTATAGGCTTGTGAAATTTTCTTTTCAGGGCCTAACGGCTTCATTTTAGGTAAAGTATCTTCGACTATTTGGATGGCAGCAGGTTGTGTTTTGTTGTCTTTACCACAAGAGCTTAAAACCAGTACGGAGAAAAGTATTTGTGGTATCTTTGTTTTTTTAAGGAAAATCATTTGCATCGTTCTTTAAAAACAAATATATCGAATTCAATTTTGTTGTTTTCTCAATTTAAAAGGTTTTGAGGGCTTCTTTTTAACATAGCCTTAACAGTTGTTTTGGCTAGGTGTTTGTTTTTCAGGTTTTAACCGTTTTTAAACATTCTAAATAGTAATTTTGAAACAAAATTTTAACTAAATTTGTTATATTTGAAACAAATACGATTCAAAAAGTTATATTATTTAATGTTTTAAATTTATCTAGATGAAGTTTGGAATTATAAAAGAAAGAAAGAATCCGCCGGACCGCAGAGTAGTTTTTTCACCGGATGAACTGGCACAGCTGAAACAGACCTATCATGAAGCGGCTGTAGAGGTAGAAAGTTCGGATATCAGGATTTTCCCGGATGCCGACTATAAAAATATGGGAATCACGGTTACAGATGATGTTTCGGGCTGTGATGTTTTATTTGGGGTAAAAGAAGTTCCGGTTGAGAATTTAATTCCAAATAAGTCTTATTTCTTTTTTTCGCATACCATAAAAAAGCAGCCGCATAACCGAAAACTGCTTCAGGCCGTTTTAGAAAAAAACATTGATTTGTATGATCATGAGACGATTGTAGACGAACATGACCGCCGTTTGATTGGTTTTGGAAAATATGCCGGAATGGTTGGGGTTTATAACGGAATCCGTGCTTTTGGGATCAAATTTGAATTATTTAAACTGCCAAAAGCTGAAACTCTTTCGGGAAAAGAAGCGCTGATCGCACAGCTGAAACGTATTACTATGCCGGCCTTAAAATTTGTGGTGACCGGAACCGGAAAGGTGGGGAGCGGAGCAAAAGAGATTCTGGATGCTATTAAAGTAAAGGAAATTACAGTTGAAAATTACCTGACTAAAAAGTATACTCAGGCCGTGTTTGTTCAGCTGGATGTTTTGGAATATAACAAACGTATTGACGGACAGGTTCTGGATTTTACTGATTTTGTAAACCATCCGGAAGCCTATACTTCCGATTTTGAAAAATTTACCAAAGTGTCGGATATTTATTTTGCCGGACATTTTTACGCGAATAATGCTCCCATGATTTTAACAAGGGAAATGCTGAATGCGAGCGATTGTAAACTAAAAGTAGTAGCAGATATTTCCTGTGATGTTAACGGTCCTATTGCCTCGACGATTCGTTCTTCGACCATTGCAGATCCGTTATACGGTTATTTTCCGTTTGAAGATAAGGAAGTGGATTTCTTTCATCCGGCAGCAGTTGCTGTTATGGCGGTGGATAACCTTCCGTGCGAAATTCCAAAAGATGCCAGTATCGGTTTTGGAGAACAGTTTATGGAACACGTAATACCGGCCTTTTTCAACGGAGATAAAGACGGAATCTTAAAACGGGCCAAAATTACCGAAAACGGAAAACTAACAGAAAGATTCCGCTATCTGCAGGATTATGTAGACGGGAAATAAGTTAGGAGTTATGAGTTAGGAGTTAGGAGTTTTGCTCTTGAAAATAAAAAGGCGGTAAAACATTCTATGTTTTGCCGCCTTTACTAATATAGATTAAGTATCAGATTATAACGCTTAACTCATAACCTACAACTTAACTTTCAAACTAAACCATATCTTCAGGTTTTACCCAGGCATCAAAATCTTCCGGGCTTACGTAACCTAGACGAACAGCTTCTTCTTTTAAGGTTGTTCCGTTTTTATGGGCGGTTTGTGCAATTTCAGCGGCTTTATAATACCCGATTTTGGTGTTTAAAGCAGTAACCAGCATCAGTGAATTGTCTACCAGTTCTTTGATGCGTTTGTGGTTAGGTTCGATTCCCTGAGCGCAATGTTCGTCAAATGAAACACAGGCATCTCCCAGTAAACGTGCCGACTGCAGAAAGTTGGCCGCCATAACCGGTTTAAAAACATTTAATTCATAATGCCCCTGCATGCCACCAACGGCAATGGCCATATCATTTCCGATAACCTGAGCGCAGACCATCGTTAAAGCTTCACATTGTGTTGGATTTACTTTTCCGGGCATAATAGAAGATCCGGGTTCGTTTTCAGGAATATGGATTTCCCCAATTCCGGAACGAGGACCAGACGCTAACATTCTGATATCGTTAGCTATTTTATTTAATGAAACGGCCAGTTGTTTTAAAGCTCCGTGTGTTTCTACTATAGCATCGTGTGCTGCTAGAGCTTCAAATTTGTTTTCGGCAGTTACAAAAGGATGATTCGTGAATTTTGCAATATACTCAGCTACTTTTACATCGTATCCTTTCGGGGTATTAAGTCCGGTTCCAACGGCAGTTCCTCCTAAAGCAATTTCGGATAAATGTGCTAAAGTGTTTTTTAGGGCTTTTAGTCCGAAAGCCAATTGTGCAGCATAACCTGAAATTTCCTGTCCTAATGTTAAAGGAGTGGCGTCCATTAAGTGTGTTCGTCCAATTTTAACGACATCTTTAAATTCGGCTGCTTTTTTAGCCAGAGTCGCATGCAGTTTTTCAACTCCCGGAATAGTAGTTTCGACTACCATTTTATAAGCTGCGATATGCATTCCGGTTGGGAAAGTATCGTTGGATGACTGTGATTTATTGACATCATCATTGGCTTTAATGAATTGTTCGCCTTCACCAATTTCATGCCCCTGAAGAACCTGGGCGCGGTTGGCAATTACTTCATTCACATTCATATTGCTCTGCGTACCGGAACCTGTCTGCCAGATCACTAACGGAAACTGATCGTCCAGTTTTCCTTCAAGGATTTCGTCGCAGACTGCGGCAATGGCATCTCTTTTTTCTACGGACAAAACACCTAAATCGTGATTCGCATAAGCAGCCGCTTTTTTCAGATAAGCAAAACCTTCAATAATTTCCTGAGGCATCGATCCCGAATTCCCAATTTTGAAATTGTTTCTGGAACGTTCTGTCTGCGCACCCCAATACTTATCGGCAGGGACCTGAACTTCGCCCATGGTGTCTTTTTCTATTCTGTATTTCATTTTGTTGTAAATATGTTGTTTGTAAAAATGTATTCTGTGAAATGTTGATTGAGATATGAAATCTGTTGGGTAACAGGAATACTTATGCTGCTGATTTTCTTCGTAAAGGCGCAGATTAAAACGGATTCTTTATTTGGTGTTTAAATCTTTCCTGAAACCGAATGACAGCCCCGATAGAAGTGAAAATCCTTTTATGTTTTTTCTTTAAAAACATAAAAGATTGCAGCGGATAGCGGGAAACAGCTCCTAAAAATACCCATGTTGTTGTAATTTAAATAGTTGAATAATACGCTGAAAAAATCCTTATTTAAAATGAGTATAAATATACGTATAAATGTTATTTCACGAAAATTGATTTGGATTTTATTGGTGAGAAAAAATATATACGCTACATTTGTGGTAACATTCAAAAATTCCGGAAAACATGTTTGAATTTTCACAGTACTTAGGCTTTTTACTTTTCTTAACCATACTTACTATAGGGTTTTGGTTAATGTTTTTCTTAGTTGGTTTCGTATCTTATTGGGTTACGGGAGCGAGCTGGGAAATGATTAAAGAGAAAAGAGCTAAAAAAAGACAAGAAGAACAATCTATCTAATTTTAGATTGATGTCATAAGAAAAGAACCTTTTTAGGTTCTTTTTTTTTGTTCCCCAAAAAAAAAAAGAAATTCCAATCCCGAAGCCTCGGGAGAAATTCCAAATTCCAATACTTTGCGTTTATAACTTTGTCAAAGTTTTAAACTTTGATAAAGTTGGAAAGCTGATTAAGAAGGCTTAAAAGAAAAAATCCAAATTCCAATTGTAAAGTTGGAATTTGGAATTTTATAATTGTTTGTTCCCTATCAAGATTGGGATTTAACAAATGTTATCCTGGAAAGTCTCCACCGCCTTCACCGCCGCCATCATTGTTTTTAGGCATGTTTTTATCCCGTTCACCTTTTGGTTTGTTGAAACGGTAAGTGAATGATAAATTGAACTGACGTTTACGGAATTGGAATTCACTATAAGAAGTTACATTATCTAAATACGTATCTGATCTCATTTTTCTGGAATTGAACACATCGCTGATATTGAACGCAATAGTTGCTTTATCTTTCATAACATCTTTGCTAAACGCAGTATTCATTCCAAACTGGCCTAAGTTTTTACCCTGGGCTGTTTTTTGTTCTCCGTTGTACATAGCAGTTAACTGCCAGTCAATTTTGTATGGAAGTGTTAACTTGGAATTTATTCTGGCAAACCATGAATTGGCCTGATTGTCTAAATCCTGAACAATCACGTTTCCTTGGGTGTCTGTATAACTATTTTCTCCAGTTGTTTTTACATTAAAGAAATTGAAGTTGCTGTTCAGTTTCCACCATTTGTAAGGTGTATAGTTGAATGTGAATTCGAAACCAAATTTTTGTTCTCTTCCTAAGTTAATAGGGGAACTTTTGATTACGGGAGTACCTTCTACAGTCTGACCTGGTTGTGGAGTCACTACTTCACCGTCAGGAGTAACCACGTCACCCGTAGGAGATCTTACAAAGCTGAAAACGTCTTTTGTGTTTTCAAAATAAGCCGAAGTATTAAAGGTTACTTTGTCCCATCTTTTGATATAGCCAATATCGTATTTATCTGTTAAAGAAGGATCCAAATCCGGATTTCCCTGAAAGATATTGATGTTACTGGCATAGTTTACCGCCGGATTCATAAAACGTCCTCTTGGTCTTGATAAACGTTTACTGTAACTGGCAGAAAAGTTGCTCTGATCTGAAATTTCGTAACTAATAAAAGCACTTGGAAATAAGTTGTTGTATTTTTTAGTATTGAAATCGTTGTTGTCTAATAGGTTAACCTGTATGTTAGTGTCTTCCCATCTTAAACCAAATAAATAAGAAAATTTGTTTACTTTAAAGCCATACTGCGTATAAAGTGCATTGATATTTTCTTTGTACTCTAAAGTATTGGATAAATTTGGATTGGGTACACCGCTGTTTGTAATATCATAAATGTTGTTCAAATCGCCAAAGCTTCCTTTGTAACCTGCTTCAAACTGACTTCCTTCTCCTAATGGTAATACGTAATCTGCCTGAAACAAAACTTGCTTTTGAATCTGATTGTTTAATGTGTTATCAAAGTTTGGCGAATCTGTGATCGTGCTGTTGCTGTCGTCTGTATTTCTGGAAATAGAAAAATCGGCAGTAAGTTTGTGTCCTTTATCATTAAAATTTTTGATCAGGTTTGATGTGAATTCTATGTTTTCACTTCCTGTATCAGCATTGTTTAAACGATAAGTAGTTCCTGTAAAATTATGACCGGCATCATAATTATAATAATTGATCAAATCACGGTCGTCACCTGTATTTTTTTGATAATTAATGGCGTTTGTCCAGAAAGTGGTCGGAGTAAGTGTCCATTCAACCCCGGCTCTTCCGTTAAATCCGTTTCTGATACGTTTGGTATCACGGTTTTCGTCTAAGAAACTTTTTGTGGTGCCGTCCGGATTTAAATATTCAGAATTTGTTTTTCCGGCTCCTTCTGTTGTTCTGTAGTTGTAACCGGCAGTGGTAAAATAGTTTAATTTTTCTGTTTTATAATTCACATTGGCGCTTAAGCCATACGTTTCCGGCAGACCTGTTGAAGCGATCAAAGTTCCGTTAAATCCCTGGTTTTTACCTTTTTTAAGAATAATATTGATGATTCCTGATCCTCCTTCAGCATCATAACGTGCAGAAGGATTGGTAATAACTTCTACTTTATCAATGGCATCGGCAGGCAGCTGTCTTAAAGCTTCAGCCATGTTTATGGCTTGCGAAGGTCTTCCGTCAATTAAAATACGAATGTTGTCACTTCCTCTTAAACTTACATTTCCTTCAGTATCCACAGAAACAGAGGGTACGTTGTCCAGAACGTCGCTTACGCTTCCTCCTTTTACAATCATATCCTGACCAACATTGTATACTTTTTTATCAAGCTTAATTTCAACTGTTGATTTTTCAGCACGAACTACCACTTCATTTAGCTGGGCTGCGTCCTCAGATAAGTTTACGATTCCCAAATTAGTATCGTCCTGAATGTTTTTTTGTTTAAACTCAGTTGATTTAAACGAAATGAATTCTACTTTTATATCGTAAGTTCCCGGAGCAACTGCTACTTCAAATTCGCCTTTAGGATTGGTTATTCCGCCGGCAATAACTTTAGTGTCATTTGGGGCCATAATTGAAATAGTAGCATATTCCAGCGGCTGTCTGCTTACTTTTTCAAAGACTTTTCCAGTGACCTTAACTTTGTTTTTAGCAGGAGGCCCCTGCTGAGCATAGTTGTAAAAGCTTGTAAAGAATAATACAAGCATTACAGCAAAATTGATTTTTTTCATTTTTCTGGTTTCTTTTTCTTCTTAGACGGCAAATGTACTTTTTGGTTTAAAGAGAAAGATCACAAAAAAATGTTAACAATCTATTTTAGAATCAGTCTAAAAAGGAAGCTACCTTTTCCAGGTCTCTGCCAATAATAGCTTTTCCGTCTTTTATAACGATGGGACGTTCAATTAAAATAGGATGATCAATCATGGCCTGTATCGTTTCATCGGAGCTTAAATCTTTTCCTTTGTAGTTTTCGATCCAGATTTTTTCTTTGGTTCTGACCAGTTCAAGAGGATTTAAATCTAGTTTTTTCAGAAGATCTTTAAGTTCGTCAAAAGTTGGAGTTTCAGTTAAATAGGGGATTATTTCGTATTCCTGGTTGGTTTGTTCAACAAAAGCCAGGCAATTTCGTGATTTTCCGCAGCGGGGATTATGGTAAATTTGTATCATTTTGCTATATTTAATGTCTTATTTAAAATCTGCCTTTGCAGAAAGGGATATTTTACGATAACAAAAATAGGATTTACAATTTAAATCAAATTCTCATTTTAAAAATTTTAGATATATGTTTTTAGAACAAGGAGTAAAACCTGAAAACCATTTTTGGAAATACCTTTTAGGATCCGTTTTTATCATCACAGCGTCATTTATAGGTCAGATTCCTTTTTCTATTGCGGTTCTTTATAAAAGTTTTAAAGAAAAAGCGCTTTTCCCCACAGATAATGATTCGGCGCTAAAAATGTTTGAGCCTAACCTGACTCTGTTTCTGGTGATGCTTTCGTTTGTTTTTGCTTTTGCCGGGATTTATTTTGTGGTTAAATACCTGCACAATCAGACACTTGTATCCATTACTACAGGACGAAGAAAAATTGACTGGAGCCGGATTGCGTTTTCTTTCTTTTTATGGTCTTTTTTTTCCATAATCAGCTTTTTTGTTTTGTATTTTCAGGTTCCCGAAAAATTTGTCTGGAATTTTAAACTCGTTCCCTTTTTGCTTCTGGTTTTGATTGGAGTCGTTTTTATTCCGATACAAACCAGCACGGAAGAATATGTTTTTAGAGGCTATCTTATGCAGGGATTTGCTAATCTGGCCAAAAATCGCTGGTTTCCTTTGATGATGACTTCTTTGATATTTGGCTCTATGCATATACTGAACCCGGAGGTAACCAAGATGGGGTATATTATTATGGTTTATTACATAGGAACCGGTTTGTTTCTGGGGGTTATAACATTGATGGATGACGGAATGGAACTGGCGCTGGGATTTCATGCAGCCAATAACCTTGTAGGGGCTTTGCTGGTTACTTCTGACTGGTCGGTATTTCAAACCCATTCTGTTTTTAAAGATATGTCAGAGCCTTCTGCCGGAGCTGATGTTATTCTGCCGGTTGTAATCGTGTATCCTGTACTGCTTTTTATTTTTAGTAAGAAGTACAAATGGAACAGCTGGAAAGAAAAATTAACAGGCACGATTAAAGAAGAGAATAATGAAGTAACTGAATTTTTAAACTTAAACTAATGCAGTCATGCTAAACTTAACTCATAAAAAAGTACATAATTATTTTAAATTAAATGGTTATCATTTAAATGCAGCCGATTTATGCCGTGTTGGATATAGCTTTATTAAAGAAGGGGATGTATACGAACGGGCTATAGGAGAGTTTTTTCTGGACTGGTTTGATAATAAGGACTATATCGAAATGACGACTTCCGGAACAACAGGACTGCCAAAACTGGTAAGACTGGAAAAACAGGCTATGATCCAGTCGGCACTGGCTACCGGAGATTTCTTTGGTTTGGAGCCGGGAAACAAAGCGTTATTGTGTCTGCCTACTCAGTTTATCGCTGGAAAAATGATGCTGGTGCGAAGCTTAATTTTAGGTCTGGAACTGGATGTCGTTGTACCCAGTACAGAGCCTTTGGCGTATAATAACAAAACTTACGACTTTGTGGCAATGGTACCTTTGCAGGTTCAGAATTCGATTGAGAAGCTGGGTAATATAAAGAAGCTTATTATTGGAGGGGCCAAAATAGACAGTGCTTTGGAAGAGCAATTGCTTCCATTGAAAAAAACGGAGATTTATGAAACGTACGGCATGACCGAGACCATAACTCATATTGCGGCTAAAAAAGTAGGAGAGTCTGCTTTTTCGATTCTGCCAAATGTAAAAATCGGAAAGGATGACAGAGGTTGTCTGGTGATTAATCTGGCCTCTGTTTCTGATGAGCCAATCATTACAAACGATCTTGTGGATCTTGTAAATGATAATCAGTTTGTTTTTTTGGGAAGGATTGACAATGTAATCAACAGCGGCGGAGTAAAACTTATTCCGGAGCAAATTGAAGCTAAGCTGACAGGAAGAATTACAAACCGTTTTTTTGTGACAGGAGTGCCTGATACTGTTTTGGGAGAAAAACTGATTTTGGTAATTGAAGGGGAGAAGTATGATTTTTCTTCTGACTTTTTTAATGTTTTAGGTAAATTTGAAAAACCTAAAGAGATTGTTTTTGTTCCGAAATTCAAAGAAAACGAAAACGGAAAATTATTGCGGAAACCTAGTCTGCAAGAGTAAAATTCTAAAATAAAAAAAATCCAAATTCCAAATTTGAAACTGGAATTTGGATTTTTAGTATTGAGTTATTCCAAAGCAGATTGGAATTTGGAATTTAAAATATTGGAATTTAGCTCTTAAGCTTTTCTTTCTAAAAGGGCCATATAGAATCCGTCAAAGCCAGATTCAGAAGCCAGTAGTTTGTGGTCCTGAATAAAAGTAAATTGTTTTCCGATTTCGGTTTTTAGGAATTTTTCGACCTGTTCCTGATTTTCTGATGGTAAAACAGAGCAGGTAGCATATACCAGTTTTCCTCCCGGTTTTACAATTTTAGAATAACTTTCTAAAACTTCACTCTGTACTTTACGGATATTATCGATAAATTCAGGCTGTAATTTCCATTTAGAATCCGGGTTTCTTTTTAGTACCCCTAAACCGCTGCAAGGTGCATCAATTAAAACACGATCTGCTTTTTCGTGCAGTTTTTTGATCACTTTGGTAGTATCAATGATACGGTATTCAATATTGAAAGCGCCGTTTCTTTTGGCTCTTAATTTTAGCTGTTTCAGCTTACTTTCGTATAAATCCATGGCAATCAACTGCCCTTTGTTTTCCATTAAAGAAGCAATATGCAGTGTTTTTCCTCCGGCACCGGCACAGGTATCTACAACACGCATTCCCGGTTTTACATCAAGGAATTGGGCAACTAATTGGGAGTTAGCGTCCTGAACTTCAAAAAGTCCCTGTTTGAAAGCGTCTGTTAAAAAAACGTTGGCTCTTTCTTTTAAAACTAAAGCGTCCGGCTGGTCTTTTAAATATTCGGTTTCAATATTTAAATCCATTAACGTATTTCTCAGGCTTTCTTTAGTACCTTTTAAAGTATTGGTTCTCAAAATAACTTTGGCTGGCTGGTTTTGAGCTGTAATTTCTTTTGCCCATACTTTTTCTCCCAGTTCTTTTACACCCAGTTCGTCCATCCAGTCCGGGATAGATTCTTTTATAGCTCTGGTTTTTGAAAGTTCGTCAAAACGTCCTTTTATTTTTCTTTCCGGAGTTCCTTCCAGTTGTCTCCAGTCCGGGATTGGGTATCCTCTTAAAACAGCCCAAACCGCAAACATTCTCCATAAATTATCACGGTCGTACGGTTCTTTTACTTCGGCAATTTCAGCATACAGACGTTTCCAGCGTACAATCTCGTAAATTGTCTCAGCAACAAACTTCCTGTCTGAACTTCCCCAGCGTTTGTCTTTTTTTAAGGCTCTTGCTACCACTTTGTCGGCATATTCCCCTTCATTGAAAATCGCATTCAAAGAATCGATGGTAGTATAAACTAAATTTCGGTGTAATCTCATTTTTAATATTTGAGCTGCAAAGGTACTATTAATTGGTTGAAAGTTAAATTTTTAATTCCGGCTTTCTTTTTAAAAGAAAAAAACACTCTGATAAATTTTAAAAGAGTGTTTTCTAAATAGTTCCTGCAGGCAGTTTTTATTTTGTTATTCTCGTTAATCCGATATTTTCAGGAGCATGAAGCACCATTGGGAATTTCTCTATTTTTACAGAGCTGCTGTCCAGACCAAAAGCTCTTTCTTCAGACAAACTCAGCTTTTTAATGAAGAAATAAGAGTTCATGATAATGTTTTCATGCCATCTCAGGTCGTTATCATTCGATAAGAATTTCTCTGATAAGACAAACTTAAAGTCCCCGATAATGTTGTTTTTATTAAGGGATTCGTAACGGCTCGTAATATCTACCTCACCTCGTTTTACCATATCACGGATAACTTCCCTGAACATCAGATTGATTTTGGTAGGTTCTCTGAATCCTAAATTAAAGTCAATTCTGTAGATATCGTCTTTGGCAATCTCCGTAACTTTATATTGTGTTTTATAAGGTTCTGTAAGGATGTTTACGTGTACAAACCAGTAGATGTCAGCTCTTTTTGGACGTTTTTGTAAAATCGAATAAATTACTTTTTCCTCCAGTTCATCAACACGGTTGGCATTGGTCATATAAACCAGGTGCGTTGCGTATTTTGGAATGGATAAGTCTTTGCTTAATTCGACCAGTACTTTCTTGTAGTCTTCAATCTTAACAATTTTAGTGTAATTTTTATTGATTTTCTTAGCCAGATACCAGATCGTCATAATTGAGATAAGAAGAATCGCAATGATTAAAGTTACATAACCGCCTTCGGCAAATTTTGTGATGTTGGCAATTAGGAAGCTGAATTCAATTAGTAAATAAATCGTGATAAGCGGCACCATGAAGTATAGTTTTACACGCTTCATGATTAAATAATAATTCAGCAGTATGGTAGTCATGATCATACATAATATGATGGCCAGCCCATACGCATGTTCCATATTTCCTGATTTTTCAAAGTGTAATACGATTCCAACACAGCCAAAAAACAATAACCAGTTAATTGATGGAATATAAAGCTGGCCTTTAACTTCAGTTGGATATTTAATTTTTACTTTAGGCCAGAAATTCAGACGCATGGCTTCGTTGATCAGGGTAAAAGAACCGCTGATAAGAGCCTGAGAGGCAATAACAGCTGCTAAAGTAGCTACCACAATTCCGAATGGCAGAAACCAATGCGGCATGATAAGATAGAACGGGTTTCCGTTTTCTCCGCCCAGCTGCTGTAAAGTACTTCCTTCATGGTGAATTAAGTAAGCAGCCTGTCCGAAGTAATTTAATACCAAAGTCGCTTTTACAAAAATCCAGCTGATTCGGATGTTTTTTCTTCCGCAGTGCCCCATGTCTGAGTATAAGGCTTCAGCTCCTGTAGTACATAAGAATACGAATCCAAGAACAAAAAAACCGTCAGGGTGGATAGAAAGTAAATGATAAGCATAATATGGGTTGATCGCTTTAATAACTTCCGGGAAGTGTATAATTTGAATAATACCCAGAGTTCCCAGCATGGCAAACCAGATAAGCATCATTGGAGCAAAAAACTTTCCAACAAGTTTTGTCCCAAATTGCTGTATGGTAAATAAGATGAATAAAATAGTCAGTACAATGTAAATAATGGTTTTAGTTTCCATTGTAGGGTAGAATGCCCTGATACCTTCTACTGCTGATGAAATCGAAATAGGCGGTGTAATTATACCATCGGCAAGCAGTGCACTTCCTCCAATAATGGCGGGAACAATGAGCCATTGTATTTTGGTTTTCTTAACCAGAGCATAAAGGGCAAATATACCGCCTTCGCCATGGTTATCTGCACTTAAAGTAATAAGGACATACTTTATAGTAGTCTGCAGTGTTAAAGTCCAGAAAACGCAGGAAATACCTCCTAAAACAATATCGGCATTTATGGTGTGGTCGCCAAGTATGGCTTTCATTACATATAATGGAGAAGTACCGATGTCTCCATAAATTATCCCCAATGTTATCAATAAACCCCCAATAGACAACTTACTATGTAAGTTTTTATGCGATGCGCTCATGTATAGTTTTAATAAAAGACGGTTGCAAATTTACTGTTTTAAAACAAATTAGCAGCAATAATAATTAAAAAGATAAAAAAAAGCACAATCCCCAAATTGTGCTTTTTTTTATAAGTAAAAATTGAAATATAAGAATTATCCTCTTCTCCCGCCTCCTCTTGAGTTTGAGCCGTTTTCTCGCTGTGGCTGAGCGCCTCTGGATTCCTGGCTCACACGTGGAGATTCAGAACGCTGTACATTTTGAGTTCGGGCTGTATTAGATCTGTTTTCTGAGTTTCCTCTGCTTTCAGAATAATTTCTTGGAGCTTCTGTTCTTTGTGGTGCAGCTGCTCTGTTAGTGTTTGCTCTGTTTTCAGAATTAGCTCTTGATGATTCATTTACCGGTGAAGAAGTTCTGTTGTTGTAATTTCTGTTTCCGGAATTTTCTCTGGGAGCAGCAGAAACAGAATTGTTTCTGCTGTAATCTGGTCTTTGAGTGTTTTCTGTTCTTGATGGCGTATTTGCCGGAGCAGTATTTTCTCTGTTATTTGTTGAAACACGGTTAGTGTTATTGTAACTTCTGTCAGGTGAAACTCGGTTTTGAGTATAATTTCTGTTTGTTCCTCTGTTTTCAGTCGTAGCAGCTCTTCCTGTATTGTATCGATTAGAGTTGTAGGTATTTTGAGATCTGTTTGATTCTCTGCTGGCAACTCTTCTTTGGTCCAGGTCGTATCTGTTGTTTACATTAGAATGTCTTTCAGCAAAACTATAGTTAGGTCTCATTCTTTCATAGCCATAAGTACGTCTTGTTTCGTAAATAACAGGAGCTCTGTAACTTCTTCTTGTGTTTACGTAATTATAGGTATTGTGAACATTAATACATACGTTAATGTTGTTTCTGTATCGATAAACCGGATAAGGTCTCCACGCTGTATAATAGGTTGGATAATACCCCCAGTACCAGGTTGAATAATATGGTCTGTAGTTAGTAACCCAGAATGATGTGTAAATTACGGGAGCAACGCTGTAAACCGGTTCGTAGATATAGTTGGTTCCGTATAAATAGGAGTTACCCACAATCTGAACACTTACTTTGTTGTAATTGTCTCTTTCTACATCAATTGTAGCGACGTCCTGATACACATCACGGTCTAATACCGCCTGAATGATCACTACGTGGGTTCTGTCTTCTACAGATTCAATAACACGTAAGTAATCTACTTCGTCATCACCATTTAAATCAAGATTGGATATCTGGTATTTAGGATCGTTTAATCGTCTTTCAAAATCCTGAAGATTGGCAGATTCTCCAAACATCGAAGCTACCGCTCTTAAATCTAAATTATCACTGATATCTGAGTTTTTTGCATAAACAGTAGCTTGACTTTGTGCGGCACAAGAACCAAAAACTAATGCTGTAAGCGCTATTAAAAGTAATTTCGTTTTCATGATAAAAGCATATTAAATTATTTGTATTAGCCAATATCCAATTACTGTGCCACAAATTTGTTTTATGGGTTTTGTGTTTTTAAGTTGTTGTTTATTAGCGATTTGTGTTTTTGTTCAATTCTTCTTTGGTTTTGATTGAACAATGGGGTGTAAAAATTATTGTTTTCTGAAAAAACAAAAAAGCTGTTTGAAATGTTATAAATAATTGTATTTTAGCATTAAACAAATTCTAATTTTTATGAAAAAACTAATTTTATTTGGAGGCGTTTTTATTTTGTTAATGTCTTTTAAAATGCCTGATAATAGTGAAGCCTTGTTCAACGGTGATTTTACATCATTGAAAATCGATACCTTATTTCAGGATAAAATTAGTATTAGGGCTATTGTGGTTGATAAAAACAGAATTTGGTACGGGGCGGATAATTCCCGTTTTGGATATTTTGATCTGGATAAAAAAGAAAAATTTGAAGAACGAATTTATCGTGATACCCTTAATTTAGAATTTAGAAGTATTGCACAGACTTCAAAAAGTATTTTTTTACTAAGTGTTTCTAATCCGGCCTTGTTATATGCTGTTAATAAAAAAGACAATAAATTTAAACTGGTGTATAAAGAAGTGAATCCAAAAGTGTTTTATGACAGTATGCAGTTTTGGAATGATAAAGAAGGAATTGCGATTGGAGATCCTACCGAAGATACCTTTTCAATCATTGTGACCCGTGACGGAGGGGAAACCTGGACCAAAATATTGTCGGATAAACTTCCTACTAATGCAGTTGGTGAGGCAGCTTTTGCAGCCAGTAACACGAATATAGTTGTAAAAGGTGATGATACGTGGCTGGTTTCAGGAGGAAAAAAAGCACGTGTTTTTTATTCTCCGGACAAGGCCAAAACCTGGAAAGTGGTTGAAACACCAGTAATTCAGGGAAGGCCTATGACAGGTATTTTTACGGCTGATTTTTATGATTCTAAACACGGGTTTATTGCGGGAGGGGATTATGATAATCCTAATAAAAAATCAGATAATAAAGCGTTTACTAAAGACGGAGGAAAAACATGGGAATTAATAGGGCAGGATATGGGGTTTGGGTATGCTTCATGCATACAATACGTTCCGGGAGGAAATGGGAGGGAAATTATTTGTGTAGGTTCTGAAGGAATACAATATTCCAGAAACGGAGGAGAAAACTGGACTCAGCTGTCTACCGATTCTAAACTTTTTACAGTTCGTTTTGTAAACAGGAATACAGCAATTGCTGCCGGACATAATAAAGTAGTCCGCTTAAATTTTAAATAAAAAAATAAGAACCCTGAATAATAAAGTAAGTATTATTATATAGGGTTCTTATCACTGTTGTTTGGTATGGCAATTAGTTTTTGCCTGCTTTATCCCGGTATTGTTTCAGTAGTTTTCGACTGAAATCGTCTTCTGATTTTTTAAGCTTTAATATTTTTTTTGCCGGTAATACTTTTTTTACGTTTGTCATGAATTTTTCGCGTAAAAGGTATAATTCTTTATCTGTGCTCTCAATTTGTGATAATAGTACAGCAGCTTCTTTTTCTGAGAGTGAATTTAAATTGTCATCATCTAGTTTACGCAGGTACGTTTTCATCTTTTCATGCCGCAATTCAAACTGTTTATCATCATACGCATTGTAAATCGGCCAAAATTTCTCAGCTTCTGTTGGTGTAAGTTCCAGTTCTGTTGTTAAAAACGAAACTTTGAATGCTTTTACCTTTTCCCGTTTTTCATCAAGTTTATCATTTTGGGCATAAAATGAAAAAGTGATTAAAAACAGAAGTAATGCTAATATATTTTTTAGTTTCATATTGATATAATTTTGTTTTTATTCAGAAATTAAGTTTTCAATGTTTGGGTTTGAAGCCAGAATGTCTTCTAGTGTTTCTTCTTCAAGAGCTACATTTTTGCTGAGTTTATCAATGTCTTTTGTATCCAGTTCTTTAATCAGGTCATATTGATTCAGATTAGACTGATATGCCAGATAAGTTTCTAAAGTAGCTTCATCAAGTTCTTTTGAGGATTTGTAATAATGAGTCGCTGTCGGGATTAAGAAAGCAATGAATACAGCCGCCGCTGCGGCTATAGAAATTACTTTTTTACGTTTGTAAAGCGGAATTACTTTTACCTCTCTTTTTTCTTCTTCTATCTGTTTTAAAACTTTTGCCGAAAAAGTATCAAAATAAGCATCCGGTATCTGAAATCCGGATTTTATTTTCGGCTGGTTTTCTAATTTAAATTCTTTCATAATGCTTATAAGATAAGGTTTGCTATAAAAGGTTTAATTTGATGTAACATATAATTCAATTTTTTTGACAGCATGGTGATAAGACGCTTTTAATGCTCCTACAGATGTTCCTAAGATTTCGGCTATTTCCTCATATTTTAATTCTTCGAAATACTTCATCCTGAAAACCAGCTGTTGTTTTTCTGGTAATGTAACGATCGCTTTCTGAAGTTTAATCTGAATTTCGTCACCGTCATAATAAACATCCGATTTTAAATTGTCAATTGTTTTATTCTGAAGATCTTCGGAAGTTATACCACTTAATTTGGCTTTTTGGTTTAAAAAAGTCAGTGCTTCATTTGTGGCAATGCGATACATCCAGGAGAAGAGTTTACTTTCTCCTTTAAAGTTTTTTAAATACTGAAATACTTTGACAAAAGTGTTTTGTAAAACATCGTCTGCATCGTCATGGTTCAAAACAATGTTTCGAATATGTGCGTACAGTGGTCTCTGATAATCGGATATGAGTTTTTGAAACGCTGCATTCTGCGTTTTAGGATTTAATAATTGCTGTATAAATTCCTTTTCGTCAATCAAATTTCCTGATTTATCAACTTTATAATCAGTTAGAGTATAATTTATTGAAAAGGTTTAATTAACCCTTAAAAAAAATTAGAATTCAGAGTCCTCTTCAGGAGTTGCAGCCGGAGTAGTCACTGCTGGCTTTGGTGCTGCCGGTTTTGGCGCTGCGGGCTTGCTTACGGCTGGTTTTACCGTTGCAGGTTTCGGTTCTGCGTATGGATCTTCCGTATTATATACTGGCGTGGCAGCCGGATTGGCAACAGCAGCTGCCGGAACCGCTTTTGGTTTTATAGGGAAATAAATTTCAGTGATTAATTTAGACGGGCTTTTTACGTCTAATTTGCTTACAGATAGAATTTCTAAATGTGACCAGCTTAATTCCGGAAATATTTTTTCATTGTTAATATAAGCAGTGGTTTTGGCGATCGCTTCAGAAGTGTGCGAATAGTCTCCATTTAAAGTTGTTTTTACAGCGTCAAATCCGTTTAATTTGCCAGCCAGGATATCACTTCCTGAGCTAATAGAGATTTCTTTGTTGATAGGTAAACAAATTGAAATTTTAGCCAGTCCTTTTGCTGTGTCATAAGTGTGGTAAATGATAAACGGTTTTCCGTTGGCATTTAAACCGTTATTTTCGCTGAACTGAATAAGTTTGGGAATTACAATTCGGGCGTTTTTGTTTATTTTGGCTATTTCGCTTGTGAAAGTCTGTTTGATATAAGGAGTCTCGGTTTTTTTTACTACTCCGTTTACTTTTACCGCATACGTTTTGGTTTCGTAATCTAAGTTTTTGTCAATATTTACAAGGCTTTTTTCGTAAATAGTTCCAATTACTTTGTTTGATCCTCCGTTTAAAGCGGCATATATTTTAAATAAAAAACTCATGGTGCCTCTGGCTTTCCAGGTTACTTTTGTTTTTCCTGCCAGTGTATCTTTAAACGTCCAGACAACATCTGCTTCGGTACCGTCGTATTTCATTTTTTGTTCAATACTTTCCCCGTCTTTTGTTTTTAGTGTAACAGCATTCCCTGATCCTTCTTCGCCAGTCCAGTAAAAAGAGCCTCCATTGCCTGTTGTTTTGGCCGGATAGGTAAATTGTAAACTTGAATCTTCAACTGCCCAGGATTCGAAGTCTTCATAATTTCTAAAATCATTTACATAATTATAAACAGTCGCTTTTGGTGAATTGATTACCTTGCTTCTTTCAACAGAGAAACCCCCTTTTTGGGTAGCAACAAACACGGTAAGGGCGATTAAGCTTAATAACAGTAAAAGAAATAAATATTTAAGAATCTTCATTGGTGCAGGTTTTTCGTAAAGTTATAAATTTTATCGGGAGACGAAACTAATAACTTAAAATAAAAAATAGATTGTTATCTTTTTAAAAAGATTTTGATGACAAACAAAATGACAATAAAAAGAAGAAATACAAGCAGTACTTTGTAGTTTCCTTTGTAAAAAACTTTATGAAGGGCTAAATCTTTACGATAAGCAAAAATCATTACGATTACGAATGCGATAAAAAAACAGAGACCGAATATTAATTGTCCTTGACTAAACATAGTGAAATTATTTTTGGCAAATTTAGAGAATTGTATACGAATTGTTGCTAATTTGCCGTCTCATTTAATAGAATAAAAACATGAAAAAACAACTTGATGCGGTTACTGAATTTCATACTGCTTTTAAAATTGGCCACAGCCAGACTCCAATAGCTGATTTGGGTGAAACTAAAAAGCTGCTTCGTTATAATTTAATGAAAGAAGAAAATGAAGAGTATCTGGAAGCAGTAAAAAATAACGATCTGATTGAAATTGCTGATGCTCTTGGTGATATGATGTATATTCTGTGCGGAACCATTATTGAGCATGGTCTGCAGGATAAAATCGAAGCTGTTTTTGATGAAATTCAGCGTAGTAATATGAGTAAATTAGGAGAAGACGGTCATCCAATTTATAGAGAAGACGGAAAAGTAATGAAAGGTCCTAATTATTTTAAACCGGATTTTTCAAAATTATTCTAAAATAACAGATATAAATTTTATTGTGCATAGAAAATAAGTTTAAGTAATCGTATAAAAGATATTTTACGAACATACTATTTGTTGGAATTCTTTTTTTTACAAAAAAAAGCTGTATTTCTATGTGTATAGATTCAAATAAAAAACCCGATAAAAATAAATTTATCGGGTTTTTCTTTTATATGGTTTTGGATTATTGAACTTTAACTGTCCATCCGTAAGTGTCTTCAGAAAGTTTGTTTTGAAGACTCGTTAGTTTTTCTTTTAAGAATGAAGCATATGAATTTTCGATTGGAGCCATTTCAAAATATTCATCTTTATAAGAGAATCCTTTGATTACACTGATAACAGCAGCAGTTCCTGCACCAAAGATTTCTTTTAATGATCCGTTTTTCGCTGCTTCAACTAATTCCGAAACAATAACCGGACGAACTTCTACATTTAATCCTTCTTTTTCAGCCATTGCAATTAAACTTTTTCGGGTAACACCATCTAAAATTCTTTCGCTTGTTGGAGCTGTTAGTAAAGTATCGTTAATTCTGAAGAAAACGTTCATTGTTCCGGCTTCTTCTAATTTTGTATGCGTAGCGTCATCAGTCCAGATAACCTGCTGGAAACCGTCTTTATTAGCTAAATTAGTCGGGTAAAACTGTGCTGCGTAGTTTCCTGCCGCTTTTGCAGCACCAATTCCTCCGTTAGCAGCACGGCTGTAATGCTCGGCAATAATTACTTTTACTTCACCTCCGTAATATGCTTTTGCAGGAGAAAGTAAAATCATGAATTTATATTCGTCAGAAGGGTTTGCAATAACACCAGGTCCTGTTGCAATCATAAACGGACGGATATACATACTGGCTCCGTTTCCTCTCTGAATCCATTCCTGGTCGATTTTTAATAATTCATTTAAGCCTTCCATAAAAATGTCTTCAGGAACCTCCGGCATAGCCATACGAACCGCTGAATTGTTGAAACGTTTATAGTTTTCATCAGGTCTGAACAACCAAACATCATTGTTTTCGTCTTTGTAAGCTTTCATTCCCTCGAAAATCGCCTGCCCGTAATGAAAGACTTTAGAAGAAGGATCCATTAAAATCGGTGCATAAGGCTTAATGACCGGAGTCTGCCATTGTCCGTTTTTGTAATCACATTCGAATAAATGGTCTGTAAATACAGCACCAAAACTTAAGTTTTCAAAGTCTACAGAGCTTATCTTAGAAGAAGTAGCTTTTCTGATTTCAATTTTGCTTGTTTGAGTTGTACTCATAATTATGTAAAGTTTTTATCTAATTTGTATTCTTTCAGATGGAAATCTAATGTAATGATCTGGTGAAGAATAGGTTTTACTGAATGCAAAATTACGGAAAAATATATAATTTGCTTGGTAAAACTGCATTAATTCCTGCGTTTGACTGAGATTTATTTATCTTGTAATAAACCTGAAATATTAGCGAAGTTTTATAAAGAATTTATGAAAAAACTATCGTTTTTTAAGGCTTTACGCATTTGTTTTAATTAAATTTGACTGATAAAAAAGACTGAAAATCAGTAAAACGTCATTGTAAATTTCGAAAAATTGTGAAGAGGGAAATAATAAAAACGCTAGATGGTTCAACTACAATTCATTTGACAGAATGGAACGAGAGTTATCACTCCAAACACGGAGCAATTCAGGAAGCTAAACATGTCTTTATTAAAAATGGACTGTCTTTATTTGAGGATAGTCCTGTAACTATTCTTGAAATTGGCTTTGGTACCGGTCTGAATGCTTTTATCACTTTTTTAGAGTCTGAACACAAACAGCAGACAATTGATTACGTAGGAGTGGAGGCGTACCCTGTAGCGGCTGATGAAGTTTTGGCTATGAATTATGTTGATGAGCTCGACGCATTGGAATTCCATAACATTTTCGAGAAAATGCATAAAAGTGAATGGAATGTAAAAAACGAAATTAGCAGCCGTTTCTCGTTAACCAAAAGGAAACAATTTTTTGACGAAATAGACGATTTTGAAGTTTTTGATTTGATTTACTTTGATGCCTTCGGATACAGGGTGCAGCCGGAGCTTTGGAGTACTGAAATTTTTCAGAAAATGTATAATAGTCTAAAACCAAATGGTGTTTTAGTTACTTATGCAGCTCGGGGAGTTGTAAAGAGAAGTATGATTTCTGTTGGTTTTACAGTCGAAAAATTAGCTGGCCCGCCTGGAAAACGAGAGATGTTTCGAGCCTTTAAGAAGGTTTAAATGAGTTATTTAGAATAGTTCTATATTGATTTATATGTACTAAGAAAACGTATTCGTTACTAAAGTTTTTAAAAAAATAAGTTAAAATGAAACTTTATATGTGAATTATGTTTACATTTGGTGCGAGTTTAAAAATATAGATAACCCCCAAAAATCTTATTTTATTATGTCAAAAATGATGTTTGATTACACGAAATCAATACTTGAAAGAGTTAGTTTCGATCCGGTACTTTTCTGCAAAGAGCTAGAAAAAGCTATCAAAACACTGTTACCTTATGAAATGGAACAATTGCAAGAATGGTTGTTGAACTTCATAATCGAAAAACCAGAATTAAAACAAAGTCTACTACTAATTAAAGTATAAAAAAAAGGAGCCTCACCGGCTCCTTTTTTATTTTATTGCTTTTTTTGCAGCGGACTAATGATTTGAACATTCTGAAAAACAATTGCTCCTTTTACAACGCCGGCAATTGTAGACCGGAGGGCGTCAATAATCTGCATTTTTAATTCACTTTTTGGATAAATCAAACTTACCTCGCGGGCAGGTTTTGGTTCCTTAAAGTTTCGAAGTTTCAGCCTGTCGGATTCTTTTAAGTCAAGAGTATGGAGGTACGGCAGTAAAGTTGTACCCAGACCTTCATCGGCTAGTTTGATTAAAGTTTCAAAACTTCCGCTTTGAATCTGAAAATTATTCTGGTCAGTGTCAGAACCGTTTTTACACAAATTCAAAATACCATCCCTGAAACAGTGACCGTCCTGAAGCAGTAAAATTTCGTTCAGGTTTAAATCGGTAACCTCAATTTCTTCTTTTTGAAAACTGGCATGGTGTTCGGGTATGTAAGCTACAAAAGGCTCAAAGTACAGAACAATCTCTTTTATTTTTTCATCTTCAAGCGGTGTAGCGGCAATAGCGGCATCCAGGTGTCCGTTTTTTAATTTTACAATAATTTCTTCTGTGTTAAGCTCTTCAATTAAAAGTTTAACCTTTGGATATCTTTTGATAAAATTATTTAGAAACATAGGTAATAATGTAGGCATAATCGTTGGGATAATCCCTAAACGAAATTCACCCCCAATATATCCTTTCTGCTGTTCGACTATATCTTTGATCCTGTCAGCTTCGTTTACAATATTTTTGGCCTGATTGACAATTTTCTGACCAATATCAGTCAATTGAATCGGTTTCTTGCTTCTGTCGAAAATTAATATATTAAGTTCTTCTTCAATCTTTTGAATCTGCATACTTAATGTGGGCTGAGTAACAAAACATTTCTCTGCAGCAAGGGTGAAGTTTTTGTGCTCTGCAACCGCTAATACATATTGTAATTGAGTTATCGTCATTTTGATAGTAATTTTTGATGCAAAAATAAGGAAATATAATTTTTTTTTATGTTTTTTTTAAAGAACTTCCTTTAAATTTGTAGTAAACTTAGGATAAAAAATAGAAAATTATGAAAACAAATATTTTAGGATTACCTGTAAAAGAGTCTGAACAGTTAGTAAAAGAATTAAATGTACTATTATCCAATTTTCAGGTGTATTACCAAAACTTAAGGGGAATTCACTGGAATATCCGCGGAAAACGTTTTTTTGATCTTCATGTAAAATTTGAAGAATTATATACAGATGCCCAGCTAAAAATAGATTTGATCGCAGAGCGTGTTTTAACTATCGGGGGAACACCACTGCATACTTTTGAAGATTATATCAAGAATAATAAACTAGCAGTTGGTAAGAATATTTCTAACGATGAAAAAGCAGTTCAGTTAATCGTAAATTCTTTATCGGATCTGTTGAAAATTGAACGGGAAATTCTTGATAAATCAGGGGAAATTAATGACGAAGGTACGAATTCTATGATGAGTGACTTTATTTCAGAGCAGGAAAAAACGATTTGGATGATGAATGCCTGGCTTGACGAAACTTTGTAATGAGTTGTTTATTAATATATTGTAAAGCAGATTGAGCAGTTTTGATCAGTCTGCTTTTCTTTTTTTGTTAAAGTTGTATAAAAATTTTGCTCTCCCGCTTTGATTTTATTTGTTTAACGTTATTTTTGTTTCGATGAAAATATTAGCACGCATATTATTATTCATATTTATTGCTTTCTTATCGACTCCGACCATAGTTCAGGCGATCAAGAAAGGGAATAATACCTGCATGTCTTTTAGTTTTGCTGAAGAAGAAGTTCATAAAGAACTAAAATCAGTGGTACATCCCGCTATTTTAGAACATGAAGTTTTAATTCCGCTGTACATTGAGAAAAAAACGATTGTTTCTGAAAACATCGTAAAACTGGATAATATTTCGCCGAGCATATTTGCTCCACCTCCCAATTTAATATAATACTTCCGATTATTAGAAAAACAACTGTATTTTGTACAAATGCGGTGTGTCTTTAATGTATCCATTTTTAGTATTGTATTATGACAAAAAAAATCAATCTTTTTGCCAACCTTAAATCTGACTTTGCTTCAGGTTTAGTGGTTTTTCTGGTGGCTCTTCCATTGTGTTTAGGTATTGCAATGGCTTCCGGCGCACCGTTATTTTCCGGAATTATTGCAGGTGTTGTGGGTGGTATTGTGGTAGGTTATCTAAGCCAGTCCCATATCAGTGTTTCCGGGCCTGCGGCTGGTTTAACAGCAATTATTTTAACCGCTATAACAGATTTTGGCGCTTTTGATGTGTTTTTACTGTCGGTTTTTATTGCAGGAATACTTCAATTAGCATTAGGATTTTTAAAAGCCGGAAGTATATCGAATTATTTTCCAACAAACGTAATTGAGGGAATGTTAGCAGGTATCGGGATTATTATTATCCTGAAACAAATACCTCATGCTTTTGGTTATGATGCTGATTTTGAAGGTGATCAGGCTTTTGTCCAGAATGACGGAAGCAACTCTTTTTCCTTTTTATTTGGTATTTTAAACCATATTCATTTAGGGGCGGTTGTAGTGTCTTTAATTTCTTTCGCTGTTTTAATTTCATGGGATAAAGTTCCTTTTTTAAAGAGGTTAAAACTAATTCCGGGAGCTCTTGTAGCGGTTATCCTGGGTGTATTATTAAACGAATTTTTTATATCTTCAGGAAGCTCACTGGCAATTGCAAAAGAACATTTGGTTTCTTTGCCTGTTCCAAAATCTTTTGACGAATTTAAGTCTATCCTTATTCTGCCCAATTTTGCTGCGGTTAGTAATCCACAGGTTTGGGTTGTAGGGATTACGATTGCCATTGTTGCTTCTATTGAGACTCTTTTATGTATTGAAGCTTCTGATCGTATGGATATTCAGAAACGTTATACAGATACCAATGTTGAACTTCGTGCACAAGGAGTTGGAAATATTGTAAGCTCACTTTTAGGAGGTTTGCCTATGACATCTGTAGTAGTGAGATCATCGGCTAATAATAACGCCGGCGCTAAATCTAAAATGTCAACCATTATTCATGGTGTGCTTTTAATGATCAGCGTTTTGTCGATTCCTATGATTTTAAATAAAATTCCATTAGCAACACTGGCGACCGTTTTAATATTGGTTGGATATAAACTAGCAAAGCCAGCCACTTTTATGCATTTCTGGAAAAAGGGAAAATACCAGTTTGTTCCTTTCATTGCAACTTTGGTCTTTGTTGTTGCGACAGATTTGCTTAAAGGTGTTGCTTTGGGAATTATTATCAGTATCATTTTTGTGCTCAGAGGAAATCTAAAAAGAGCTTATATCTTTAAGAAAGAAGAGTACGAAGACGGCGATATTATTCATATTGATCTGGCTCAGGAAGTCTCTTTCTTAAATAAAGCCGCAATCAAACAAACGCTTAGCGAAATCCCTGAAAATTCTAAAGTAGTGATTAATGCACATGATACAGAATATATCGCACACGATGTTCTGGATTTGATACGTGAATTTAAGGAAACCCGGGCTATTGATGAAAATATCAAAGTAAAACTCAAAGGATTTAAAGATGCTTACGAACTGGAGAATACCCCGGAAAATAATAATCATGTTACGATAGAACATTATTATGATGTTGCCAAACGTGCCCTTGTACGAAAAGAAGAAGTAAAGGAAAATTTTTAAAACAAATTAGATCAATAAAGATATTTATCGGGTTTGAGAAATATTAAAATTTAGATAACTTTACAAAAAAAAGTCTTTTTGATATGCTTAAGCATTGATAATTCCAAAAAACCTAAAAGAAAGATGAGAAAGTTTTATGAACAAATACTGGAGAACAATAAAAAATGGGTCGAGGATTCGTTAGCAAAAGATCCTAACTATTTTGCTGATCTGGCAAAAGGACAACAGCCTCCTTTATTATGGATTGGATGTTCTGACAGCCGTGTTCCTGCAAATGAAATTATTGGGGCAAAACCAGGAGAAGTTTTTGTACACCGAAATATTGCCAATATGGTGGTACACTCTGATATGAACATGTTAAGTGTGCTGGATTATGCGGTAAATGTTTTGAAAGTAAAACATGTAATTGTATGCGGACATTATGGCTGTGGTGGTGTAAAAGCGGCTATGGGAAATCAGTCTGTCGGAATTATCGACAACTGGCTTCGTCATATTAAAGACGAATACCGTTTACACGATAAATACCTGAATTCGATTGAAGATGAAACAGATCGTTTTAATGCCTTTGTAGAGATTAATGCGAAAGAGCAGGTTTATAATCTGGCTAAAACTTCAATTGTGCAGGGAGCCTGGAAAAGCGGTCAGGATTTGATGCTGCATGGATGGGTATACGGATTAAATTCAGGTTTTGTAACGGATTTAAATGTTACCATTAGTTCAAATGAAGAACTTGATCAGGTGTATCAGCTTGATCTTTAACAGATAAAAGAAAAAATCGCCTTTAAAAGGCGATTTTTTTTATTCGTTTTCGTCCAGATTTTCATTAAAAGCCGACGGCAGCATAGTTGGTATAAATTTGATAAGGATTGGCAGTAGTAAACTTCCGCCCGGGAGTAAAAAGATCGTCAGTGACGGGATTGTTTTACAAATGTCTAAAAGCTGCTTTTTTACCTTTTTCTTTTCTTTTGGATCTAAATCTCTTGTCGTAGAATAGGCGAGCAGTACCATTAATTCTTTACTTTGTACAATTTCTTTAATAAGCCTGTTTTTATTTCGTATGATGAGTTTTACAACACTGTGTGTCATCTGATCATAAAAGTGTTTTACAGGATTTGAATAATTAAAGTACGGTATTTTCTTTTTATGAGTTGTAATAAAAGTATTGGTTGTACTGATACTTTGGCTCACAAAATCGTCTGAAACGCCCATGGTCGAACCCAATGAATACAAAAAGTATGATTCCTCATTTTCGACAACACCATCACTCCATAAAGCCATTCCGGCCATATCGATTAAATAATAATGTTCCAGTTTGTTTTTGAAATAATCAAGCTGTAATGTTTCTAAGGTTTCAACGGTAACTTTTGAAAATTTGGAATAACGTATAGAAGCTTCAAATAACTTTATAAGTAAATCGTCGTGCTGCGATTTTATGGTTTTGGTCTTTAAAGCCAGACCTACGATACCTAAAACAGTTTCTTCAATTCGTTTTAGATATTTTTCAGGTATTTCTCCGTGTTCTAAATATTGTCTGAAGGCCAGAACATCAATAAATAAAAGCGCATTGGTTACTAAGTGCGAAAAGTTTTTACTGATAATACTGTCGTTGGTCTGTACCCTTTCGTCAATGATACTTTCAAGGGATAGGGAAGGGGTATCTTTAGGCAGTAATATTTTAAACAGGTTAAATCCCTCCGGATTCATCTGTTTGTAAAACTTTAAAACTTCGGCAATAAAATTTTTAGGTTCGGAGTTTCTTTTTTCCAGACAAAATACATGATATAGTGTATTTAGTAAGGCTACTTTGGAAATTTCGGTTTTGAACCAGCCTTTTATCGGAATGGGAACCTGGGAATCAATCGCAATGATATGTCCGTAGATAAAACCGGTTTCCCTTACTTTATAGTAAAAAGAATCTGTAGTTTCAAAGGGAATTGCCTCTGAAAACTTCTGTTCACTAAAAAATTTATCTATCCAGCCGTGCGCTGATGGGTTAATCATTGAATTGAATTTATAGCTGCAAAGCTATATCTTTTTTCTTGTTTTAGAACCAACTAAAAATAAAATAACCACTATATTTTTGTGAAATGCAGTGGTTATCGATTTTTTTTATTATTTAATGATTCCTGCACAGGCTACACGTCCGCCGGCATTTCCGGTTGGCTGTGTTGTAAAATCATCTGTTCCCTGATGAACAATTAAGCCTTTTCCAAGAACATCTTTGGTTTCATCGCCGCAGCCAATACACCATTCGTCAGTTGTTAGGGTAATAGTTCCGTTACCTTTTTCATCAGCGGTAAAGTTTCCTATATCACCTTTATGGTATTCACCTACACCCCATTTTCCGTGTTTTTTAAAAGTCGGGTTCCAGTGTCCGCCGGCAGAACTTCCGTCTGCAGAAGTACAATCTGCTTTTTCATGAATATGAATGGCATGAACTCCAGGCTGTAAACCTGAAACTTTTGCAGTAAAGGTAACTTTGCCGTTTTTTTCGGTAAAAGTTGCGGTTCCGCCTACTGTGCTGTTGCTTTTTGGCTCCAATGCTATAGTAAGGTTTTTAGCATCATTTGATTTTGTATTGGTCTTACAGCCAACAATTAAAGCTGTAATTATAGCGAATGATACAATCAGTTTTTTCATATTATATGGGCATTTAAATTAAAGATTAAGTAAATTTAACATAAAATAATGGAATACTTTGTCTCTAAAAGTTAAAAAAAAGTCAAACTATACGTGGTAATTTAATGGCAATTGAGCACACAACCCAAAAATATTATGTAAATTCGTAGTAGTTTTAGTGCAAAAAAACTAATATGCCACTTTTCTAATTCGTTCATATTTAATTCTTTAATGTTATGATGAAAAAGATTTTATTGCTCGTTTTTTTTAGTTCACTAGTACTTTCATGCAAATGCAAAAAGACAGATACGGTTTCGAAACTTGACGGAACCTGGGAACTAAATTATATTACCGGTCCAAGGATAACTTTTGATGGTTTATATCCCAATAAAAAGCCCACGATAAATTTTGATACTAATGAAAATCGTGTTTCAGGAAATAACAGCTGTAATACATATACCGGAAAATTAGCTGTTGACGGAAATAAACTTGATTTTACCCAGCCAATGGCCGTTACCAAAATGATGTGTCTTGACGGACAGCAGGGCGAACAGACTTATATGCAGACACTTCAGAAAATAACTTCTTATGATATAACAGACGAAGGTAAAACACTGAATCTGATCTCAGGTGATATTGCCATGATGCGATTTACCAGAAGGTGATCTTTTTTTTATTGTTTAATGCAAACGGATGAAAGATGAAAACGATATTATACAGTGTAGTTTTATGGTTTACGGTGCTGAATTTTTCAGTTTCGGCTCAGGAAAAAACAAAAAAAGAACTGAAGGCTGAAAGGGAATTACAACAGCAGAAAGAAACGGAAGCTTTGATTGATTCAAAAAACTTTGTTTTTGAAGCCCAAAAGTTAACTCCTCAGGGCGGAAGGCTCATTAATCTGGATTACGGCATTTACTTTTTAAACTTCAATGCTGAGAAAACAACCTGCGATCTTCCTTTTTTTGGGCGCGGGTTTAATGTGGGGTATGGAAGTGATGGAGGAATCAAATTTGAAGGTAAACCCGAAAATATAAAAATTGAAAAGAAGAAAAAAAGTTATATCCTTAAAACGACAGTTAAGGGGAAGGATGATGTTTATGATCTGACGTTTACTATTTTTTATGATAAAGGAACTTCGCTTTCAGTAATTAGTAACAATCGTGCTCCAATTTCGTACGACGGAGAGATAAGTGCTCCAAAATCATTTGACAATAAAAAGTAAGCGTTTTTATAATCATCGGGTTTTATTTAAAATTAAGATTTTCAAAATCAAAATATTTGGACTGCATAATTATTTAGAAACTAATTTAAAAATCAAAACTATGAAAAAATTAAGTCTTATTTTTATGATTGCCTTTGCCGTGTTTTCATCTTATGCACAATCTTCCTTTAAAGAAGATGTAGATGTTTTGCAAAGTCTTTATGGAAAAACCAAAAGTGATCTGGTAAAACAGTATATGAATTTGTCCGATACGCAGTCAGCTGCTTTTGTAAAAGTTTATGATGATTATGAGGCACAGCGAAAAGCTTTAGGACAGATTAAATTTCAGCTGATTAATGATTATGCGGCTAATTATGAAACCCTGACTGATGCAAAAGCAGATGAGCTGGCCAAAGGAACTTTGAAAAATCATATTGCTTATGAAAAGTTATATTGTAAAACGTATTCAAAAGCTAAAAAAGCGATAGGAGCTATAAATGCAGCAAAGTTTATTCAGCTGGAAGTTTATCTGCAGACAATTATTCGAAGTGAAATTCTGGAAGCGATTCCGTTTATCGGAGAATTAGACAAATCAAAAGTGCAATAAGAATTTTACTTCTGATAAAAATAGAAAAAGGCAGTTCTTTATAATTCAACTGCCTTTTTTTATTTTTTTAAGCGAATTATTTTGCTGTTTTAACTTTGTAAATTTCATTTACCATTCCGTCACGGAAACTATCTAAAGTCAGTTCCCAGAACATGATTCCTCCTAGTTTTTTTGTTTTTACATATTCTGCTTTCGCTTTGATGGATTTAAGATCATCTGAAGTAGCAAAAGTTTTAGTCGAAGCATTGTACCAGTAAGGTGCCCGTGCTTTTTCGTCCCAGAAATATTTCCAGCCGTTTGCTTCAGTATATACCGATGCATAGTTTTTAAAATCAACGCCCTCAAAGTGTTCTCCCGCCTGATACAATCCGTTATTGATATTTTCTACGTTTTTCCATTGTCTGGTGTAAAATGCACCGCCAATTACTAATTTTTCAGCAGGGACACCTTGTTTTAATAAAAATTCTACAGCTCTGTCTGTTGATTCTTCTTTTGGATTTGTACTGTATAAAGGAGTGTGGTGGCCTGTAACTTTTGAATAGCCGTTTACTAAATCGTAACTCATGATGTTGATACGGTTTACCAATGGCGTAACTGCTTTCCAGTCAATAGATTCGTCTAAATATTTCTGAAAACCTCCTGCAGCAAAGCTTAATTCGTATTTTTTGCCTAGTGTGGTACGTAATATTTTCAAGAGTTCAGTAAAGTTAGGTTTGTCAACAGCCTGATATAAATGACCAGGAAGTCCTTCGATTGCCGGATATTCCCAGTCTAAATCTAATCCGTCTACTTTATAAGAATCACTTAATTCTTTTACTGATTTAGCAAATTTCAATCGCCCCTCAGCCGTCGAAAATGCATTTGAACAAGGTTCGCATCCGCCCCAGCCGCCAAGTGACACAATAATTTTTAATTGCGGATTTTTAGCTTTTAAAGAAACTAAATGTTTAATTGTAAGAGAATCTTTAGGAGAATCCACTGTTAATTTACCATCTTTTAAATGACAAAAACTGAAAATAATCTGATTGAGTTTGCTGACTTCGTACTGGTCAATTAATTGAGAATCGCCTGTGTAATAAGCGATAATGTCCATTTTTTTATTTTTCTGCGCAAAAAAAGTTGTGGAAATCAGGCAGCAAAATAAAAGCGTCCATAGGTTAATTTGTTTCATTTTATGTTTTTTGAAGTTTTAGAACGCTAAATTTATAACATTAGAATTTAAATTTTGCTATGAATACTGTATCAAAACCTCAATTTTAATAAATATTTGTGAAATGATTAAGTGATCTAAGTCATCTAAGTTTATTTTAGACTGACTATAAGATTACTAAATAAGTTGGGTCAAAGTTTTGAAATTAGACAAGTTAATTGCTAAAAACAAATCTTTTTTTAATGAACTTATGCTGCTTATCTTGTTCAAAAGAACAAAAAAATAAACCCGCACAGTTTCGGACTTGTGCGGGTTTATAACAAATTAAAAGCTAAAAACTATTTTGAAATTAGAAGCAGTAAGTGTTTTCTGCAACTAATTTTTCTGCGATTTTTTCTCTAAGTGCCACAACATTTGGCAGGTTCGTATATTTAGTGAAACGTTTCAATCCCATTAACATCATACGCTGCTCGTCTCCTTCAGAGAAAGAAGCGATTCCTTCTTTTCCTCTTAAGTTTACGATATCAACAGCTTTGTACAAGTATAATTTTGCCATAGCGATTTGCTCTTGTACTTTATCTTCACCTTCTTTTTTAGCCAATTTCTCCGTTCTCAAAATTGTACTTTCTGCCATGTAGATTTCGATTAAGATATCGGCAGCTGCCATCAATAATTGCTGGTGAGAATCTAATTCTGGACCGTATTTTTGAACAGCGCTTCCAGCAACCATTAAGAAAACTTTTTTCAAGTTAGCTACGATTACTTTTTCTTCAGAGAACAACTCAGAGAAGTCTGGAGTATCAAAAGATGGAATTCCCATTAATTCTTCTTGAACTTTCATTGCTGGTCCAAGTAAATCAACGTGTCCCTTCATTGCTTTTTTGATCAGCATACCCACAGAAAGCATTCTGTTGATTTCGTTTGTTCCTTCGTAGATACGAGCGATACGAGCATCTCTCCAAGCACTTTCCATTGGTGTATCTTCAGAGAATCCCATTCCACCAAAAACCTGAATACCTTCATCAGAACAGTTTTGAACGTCTTCAGAAACCGCTACTTTCAAGATAGAACACTCGATAGCGTATTCTTCAACACCTTTCAATTCTGCTTCTTGATGAGAAGTTCCTTCTGCTTCACGGGCAGCGATTCTGTCTTCGATGTCTTTTGCAGCACGATAAGAAGCACTTTCTCCAGCGTAAGCATTAGTTGCCATTTCAGCTAATTTAGAACGGATAGCACCAAAAGATGCGATAGGAGTGTTGAACTGAATTCTTTCGTTAGCATATTTTACAGCTCCAGAAGTAACTCTTCTTTGAGCATCTAAACAAGCCGCAGCCAATTTAATACGACCAACATTTAAAGCATTCATTGCGATTTTGAAACCATTTCCTCTTTCAGATAACATGTTTTCAACCGGAACTTTTGTTTCGTTGAAGAAAACCTGACGAGTAGAAGAAGCACGGATTCCTAATTTATGCTCTTCTTCATTCATAGAAATTCCGTTTGCTGGATCATTTTCTACGATGAAACCTGTAATATTTTTATCATCTCCAATGCGAGCAAAAACGATGAAAACGCTACAGAAACCTGCATTCGAAATCCACATTTTTTGTCCAGTGATAGAGTAGTATTTTCCGTCTTCAGATAAAACCGCTTTAGTTTTTCCTGAGTTAGCATCAGATCCTGCACCTGGTTCCGTTAAACAATAAGCACCAAACCATTCTCCAGAAGCTAATAACGGAACGTATTTTTTCTTTTGTTCTTCAGATCCGTAAAGTGTAATTGGCATAGTTCCAATTCCGGTGTGTGCACCAAAAGCAGTAGAGAACGAACCTGTTGCTCCAGAAATGTAGTCACAAACCAACATTGTAGAAACAAATCCCATTCCTAATCCGCCATATTCTTCCGGAACTGCAACGCCAAGAAGTCCAAGTTCTCCAGCTTTACGCATAGAAGATTCTGTATAAGCGTAATCTTTTTTCTCAAAACGATCTTTATGCGCCCATAATTCTTTGTCTACGAACTCTTTTACAGAGTCACGCATCATTAATTGCTCTTCCGAGAAATCTTCTGGTGTGAAGACATCTTCGCATTTTGTTTCTTTAACTAAAAACTGACCACCACGAGTCACATTTTTTTCGATTGTATCTGCCATGATTATGTTTTTTTATATTTTGTTTTTGCTCAATTTTTGTCATTTCGACGAAGGAGAAATCACACTAGAAGCTCCGCAACGTAATGTGCCAATCTTTGTCGATTCTCGAGTGTGATTTCTCCTTCGTCGAAATGACAAATAGGAGAGAATACTTTCTTATAATACCTCGTAGATCCCAGCACTTCCTTGCCCAGTCCCCACACACATCGAAACGATTCCGTATTTATTACCTCTGCGTTTCATTTCGTCGAATAACTGAACAGAAAGCTTAGCTCCAGTACATCCTAGAGGGTGACCTAAAGCAATTGCTCCACCGTTTACGTTTACGATTTCTGGATTAATGTTTAACTCACGAGTAACTGCTAAAGCTTGAGAAGCGAACGCTTCGTTTAATTCAATTAACTCGATATCGTTCAATGTTAAACCTGCTTGTTTTAGTGCTTTCGGAATTGCTTTTACAGGCCCGATACCCATAATTCTTGGCTCAACACCAGAAGAAGCAAAGTTTACCAAACGTGCGATTGGCTCAAGGTTTAATTCTTTAACCATTTCTTCGCTCATGATTAAAACAAAAGCAGCACCGTCGCTCATTTGAGAAGAGTTACCTGCAGTTACACTTCCGCCAGCAGCGAAAACCGGTTTTAAACCTGCTAAAGCCTCTTTAGAAGTTCCAGCTCTTGGACCTTCATCTTTGTTTACAACGTATGATTTAGTTTCTTTTTTACCATTTTCATTGATGAAAGTCTGCTCAACAGTAATTGGAACGATTTGTTTGTCAAATTTTCCTTCTGCCTGAGCTTTCAACGCTTTCATGTGAGAGTTGTAAGCAAACTCATCTTGATCTTCTCTAGAGATTTTGTATTGGTTCGCCACAGCTTCAGCAGTTAAACCCATTCCCCAGTAGTAATCTTCGTGACCTGCAGCAGCAACTTTATAATCCGGAGTTGGTTTGTAACCTCCCATCGGAATATAACTCATACTTTCTGCACCACCAGCGATGATACAATCTGCCATTCCTGATTGGATTTTAGCAGTCGCCATCCCGATAGTTTCTAATCCAGATGCACAGTAACGGTTTACTGTTACACCAGGAACGTCTTCAACTTTTAATCCCATTAAAGAGATCAAACGTCCAACGTTCAAACCTTGTTCCGCTTCCGGCATGGCATTTCCTACCATAACGTCATCGATACGTTTTTTGTCAAAATTAGGCAGTTCATCCATCATAAACTGAATGGTTTCAGCTGCTAATTCATCAGGTCTTTTAAATCTAAAAACACCTTTTGGAGCTTTTCCAACTGCTGTTCTATATGCTTTTACTATATATGCTGTTTTCATAAATGAGTGTATTTTGTATATTGTATATCGTATTTTTGTATACTGTAATTTGTAAAATGTTTATTTTGTATCTAAAGAAGCTTGAAGCTTAATGAGCATGTTCTGTATATGCTGGATTTCAGATTCTAAAAAATTAAAAACTTCTTGTTCCATATAACCGATATTTTTACAAATAATCAGTTGTGTTTCAAACTCAAAAGCAGATCCTAATGAAATTCCTAAAAAGTTATTAAAATCTTTTGGAGATTTTCGACCACATCCTTCAGCAATGTTTGATGGAATAGAAACTGCACATCTTCTTATTTGTGAGGTTAAACCATAAATCTCTTCCTTTGGAAATGTTTGAGATTTTAAGTAGGTATTAGTCACAAGTTCAATTGCTTTTTGCCAAACTTTCAATTCTTTAAAATAATTCATCTTTTACTTTTATAATGTATTACTGTATTTTGTAATAATGTAAAATATATCAAGTATTGACAGATGAAGACTGTAAATACAGTATACATTTTACAATATACAATCTAGTTACGAAGTGGTTTTCCTTTAGTCAACATGTATTGAATTCTTTCTAAAGTCTTACGCTCTGTACATAAACTCAAGAAAGCTTCACGTTCGATATCTAATAAATATTGTTCAGATACTAAAGTTGCTTCAGATAAATCACCACCAGCCATTACGTAAGCCAGTTTGTTGGCAATTTTCTTATCGTGCTCAGAAATGTATTTTCCAGCTTCCATTTGGTCAGTTCCAACTAAGAACATTCCCAAAGCTTGTTTTCCTAAAACTTTAATGTCATTTCTTCTGATTGGCTGTGTGTAACCAGCTTCTGCCATTAATAAAGCATGTTTTTTAGCTTCAGCGATCTGACGATCTTTGTTTACTACGATAATGTCTTTTCCGTGTTGTAAAAGTCCAGTGTCAAAAGCTTCATAACCAGAAGTTGAAACTTTAGCCATAGCGATTGTCAAGAAATATTCTTGAAGAACATTCAATTCCACATCATTTTTGCGGAATAAATCTGAAGCTCTTAAAGTCATTTCTTTAGAACCACCACCACCAGGAATAACTCCAACACCAAACTCAACTAATCCCATGTACGTTTCTGCAGCTGCCACAACTTTGTCAGCATGTAAGCTCATTTCGCATCCACCACCAAAAGTCATTCCGTGAGGAGCCACTACAACTGGAATAGAAGAGTAACGAACACGCATCATAGTGTCTTGGAACAATTTAATGGCCATATTCAATTCATCATATTCCTGCTCAACTGCCATCATGAAAATCATTCCGATATTGGCTCCAACAGAGAAATTCGCTGCTTGGTTACCAATAACTAAACCTTGGTGTTCTTTTTCTGCTAATTCAATTGCTTTATTGATTGCCGAAAGAACGTCACCACCAATAGTATTCATTTTAGATTGGAATTCTAAGTTTAAGATTCCGTCTCCTAAATCCTGAATAATTGCTCCACTATTGCTCCAAACTTTTTTGCTTTCGCGAATGTTGTTCAGAATAATAAATGAATCCTGTCCAGGAACTTTTACTTGTGATTTTGTTGGAATATCGTAGAAATAAGTAGCGCCTTCTTTTACTGTGTAAAAACTCTTGCTTCCAGAAGCTAACATGTCGTTTACCCATGCAGCAGGCTCTAAACCTTCTGCTTTCATGATTTCGATTCCTTTTTCAACACCAATGGCATCCCAGATTTCGAATGGACCATTTTCCCATCCAAAACCAGCTTTCATGGCGTCGTCAATTTTGTAGAATTCGTCTGTGATTTCAGGAACCCTGTTTGAAACGTAAGCAAACATTCCAGCGAAACTCTTACGGTAGAATTCACCCGCTTTATCCGTTCCTTTTACTAAAACTTTAAAACGATTGATTGGTTTATCGATAGTTTTAGTTAGTTCTAAAGTTGCAAAATTTGCTTTTTTTGCAGCGCGATATTCTAATGTATTTAAGTCTAAAGAAAGAATATCTTTATCTACTTTTTTGTAGAAACCTTGCCCAGTTTTGCTTCCTAACCAGTTATTCTCCATCATTTTGTTGATGAAATCAGGAAGTTTGAACAATTCGTGTTGTTCGTCGTTAGGGCAGTTTTCGTAAATACCGTTAGCAACGTGTACCAAAGTATCTAAACCAACAACGTCAACCGTACGGAAAGTAGCCGATTTTGGACGACCAATTACTGGTCCAGTCAATTTATCAACTTCTTCAATCGTTAATCCCATTTCTTTTACCAAGTGGAATAAACTTTGGATTCCGTAAATACCAATTCTGTTTCCAATAAACGCCGGAGTATCTTTAGCAACAACCGAAGTTTTTCCTAAGAATTTAGATCCGTAATCGTTTAAGAAATCCAATACTTCTTTTGAAGTTTTTGGACCAGGAATAATTTCAAATAATTTTAAGTAACGCGCAGGATTAAAAAAGTGAGTTCCGCAGAAATGCTGTTGGAAATCTTCGCTTCTTCCTTCACTCATAAAGTGAATTGGAATACCAGAAGTGTTTGAAGTAACTAAAGTTCCTGGTTTACGGAATTTGTCAATTTGTTCAAAAACCAATTTTTTGATATCTAAACGCTCTACAACAACTTCGATAATCCAGTCAACATTGGCAATTTTTGCCATATCATCTGTAGTATTTCCAGTAGTGATTCGGCTTGCGAATTTCTGACTGTAAATAGGAGATGGTTTTGATTTTAATGAATTCGCCAAATGGTCGTTTACCACACGGTTACGAACGGCTTTACTTTCAAGTGTTAATCCTTTTTTAGCTTCAGCTTCGGTCAGTTCACGCGGTACGATGTCCAGAAGTAAAACTTCGACACCAATGTTAGCAAAATGACAAGCTATACCT
Source organism: Flavobacterium sp. FG19 (assembly GCF_057809475.1). Classification (NCBI taxonomy): domain Bacteria; kingdom Pseudomonadati; phylum Bacteroidota; class Flavobacteriia; order Flavobacteriales; family Flavobacteriaceae; genus Flavobacterium; species Flavobacterium sp. FG19. Next base: position 107,229 of record NZ_JBMDKA010000017.1, read on the forward strand.
GAACCCATGATTCCGGATCCAATTACAGCAACTTTTTTAATTGTGCGTTTCATATTGTTATTATTTGTTTGTAGGAGAAAATAAATGCTTTTTAAAAACTATTTATTTTCTGTGTTTTCTGTTTGCTTCGCCAGTTCGCTGGCGCTCGTGTGATTAAATATGTTTTTATCCTGAATCAATTCGTTTATGATTTCAGAAACCTCGATAAAATGATTCAGCTTTTCTTCCGAAACATGTTTTCTAACGCTTTCATTAAACTTTAGAACTGTATTTTTAGATAAATCTCTTTTTTCTTTTCCAAATTCGGTCAGGTAGATTAAAACACCTCTTCCGTCACTAGGATTTTTTTTGCGAACAATTAAACCTTTTTCTTCCATAGATTTTAATGTTCTCGTCAAGCTTGTAGCTTCCATTCCCATTCTTGGCCCAAGAGCTGTTGATGGAGTTCCTTCTTCCTTATCCATACTTAAAAGAGCAAATCCCGTTGCCATTGTCGCATCGTATTTTGCAGCTTCTTCGTTATACATTCTTGAAACAGCTTGCCATGTCGCTCTTAAAATATAATCTATCGTTTTGTCTTTCATAGGTAACTATATCGATTTCAAATATAATTAAAAAATACTATGCACGCATATAATTTTTTAATAATTTTTTGGTTAGTTATAAAATATCCCTGATTTAGAGGGTTTTGGTTGTTTATTTTAAGTGTAATATACTATTCTTTTTTTAGATTTTAACATTTTAGATGCGGTAAAAATCCTTTTTTGGTTTTTAAAACGCATTTAATTCTGTATTCTTTAAAAAATTATGCATTTAATTCAGTTTTGTTTTCAGAATCATAACGCAAAAGTGCCTCTTGAAGTACCTTTTTCATACGATTTCTCAGACCTTCGGGCCTTAAAATTTCAAGACAGCTTCCAAAACCTAACAGAAGACGTTCCATTTCATAATTGGGTATTACATATATATGTATAATAACACTTCCGTCTTCATTTTGTTTAATTAATCGTTGAGAAGTATGCAAAGGTTTTGTGAGTACATAAGGCGCATTCGAAGCGTCAATCCACACTTCGATACATCGGGGCTGTAAACCCGAATTAACAGTTACGCCAATTACATCCTTATAATAGATATCGGCATCAAAATCTTCTTCTATATAAGGAAAGTTAAAATCGTAATCTATGGAAACAATCCTATCCAAAGCCAGATTAGTAATAGGCTGAGAAGCATTTTTCTTTCCAATTAAAAACCAGCGATTGTTGAATTCCTTAAGAATGTAAGGATGAAAAGAAAATCTACTTTCTTCTCTGGATTTAAAAGATTTATAAGTAATTATCAAAACCATCTTCTTGATAATCGCCTGATATATTTCATCCAGATAATGAAGTCCTTTTAGTTTCTCATTTTTATCCAGATAAATTACGGGTTTGGTATGCGACTTTTCGGCGTAGATTTTATCCTCCAATCGCTGTAGAATATCCGAAACATCATTAAATAAAGAGAAATCTTTAAACTGCTTCAACATCGAAACCGTTTCTGTCAAAACATTCATATCAGTTTCCGTCAGCGGAATATCGGTTATTGAAAAATCTTCGTCTTCATATTTATAATACTTTTTATCGTAAACCACGATTGGCGCATTATAACCGAGTTTTTCGCTTCGCATCAGCTGAATATCCATCTGAATGGTTCGTTTGCTGATTGGGTTCTGACGGCCTTCGTATTCAAATAAAGCTTCAGAACATTCTTCGATTAAATCTTCGAGCGTCCACTGCCGGTATTTATTCTGCAGACATTTGTCGATGGTTTTGTATCGGATTAAGGCATTTTTATTTTGTGACATAGTGATATGTTTTGCCGCAAAGGTGCAAAGACCCAAAGTTTTTTCGCAGCCTTCAGAGTTGTTTGAAAGACTGAAATTAAACTTTGATTTTTATACACCCTGTGAGATTTATAATAATAACTGGTGTTTACAAATTTGTTTTCTATGAATTGTAAAATTTGATTTTGTACTAAAATATTGATTTTATTATAATGCGCAATGGTACTGCGTACTAATTTTTCAAATCTTTTTTAAATGCGTATTTGTACTATTTTTTTGTGTAAAAAAAACGGCTACATTTACGCCCAATTTCATTTATTATTATATGAGGAAACTTTACTTACTGTCTTTCTGTTTTATTTTTTTTATAATCACTTCGGCACTTGCTTTTAATATCAAAAATGATGAAAATCTATCTTTTAAAGGCTATAACAGTACTGTTGCTCCTCCTACAGTTGATTTTACTTTTACTAATAACAGCAGCTGTTCCGGTACTCCGGTAACTTTTAATGCGACAGTAACCGGAGCCGCCCCTTTTACTTATAAATGGGAGTTTGGCGACGGAACCGTTTCAGAAGAAATAAATCCTAATCATAGCTTTACAGCGTTAGGCTGCGGGACTCAAAATTTTACGGTTAAGCTGACTGTTACAGATAAAAACGGTGAAGTTAAAACGGTAACCAAAACGGTAACTGTAAAACAAAAGCCGGATTTAAAATTTGTTGATTTAAATGCCTCGGGTTCTGCCAAACCTTTTGAACGATGCGGAGACAATAACTCCAATCCAAAGTATACGATAAGAGTAGGGAACAGTTCAGCATCTGTTTCCTGTATCACCTCTTATAATGTAGATTGGGGCGACGGAAGTTCTGAGACTAATGTTATTTTTCCGAAAAATCATGAGTATAAAAGTCTGGGATCTTTTAATATGGTGATTACAGCTTTAGGTACTAACTCCTGTAATAATTCGATTACCTATGTCGTTAAAAATTCCAACAATCCAATTGGGGCACTTATTGCACCCGGTAATACAACCAATTTTTGTACGCCGGTCCCGCCAATGGATTTTGCGATAGGTTCCTGGGGATTAAATCCATCAGACACCAACTATCAGGTAAATTATGGTGATGGTACATTTGAAACCTATACTCAGGCACAATTAGAAAGTTCTGTTTATTATAACAGTTTAAATCCGGGTGCCTCTCAGAATTTTCCAATTCCGCATACTTTTACCCGATTTAACTGTCCGTCAGGAAATACCGTGACTCTTACGATTACAACGTCCTGCGGAAGTACATATTTAACAGCAGGCCCTATTATTATTCTGGACGTCCCTGTTATAAGCTTTAATGTAAGCAGTATTGTATGTGCCAATACCTACACTCAGTTTAACAATACAACTATGGCGGGGTATACCAATGATTGCAGCACCTATAATGTATATACCTGGGATTTTGGAGACGGAACACCGGTTTCAAGAGAAGTAAATCCGGGGCATGTTTATACAAATCCGGGAACATATACGATAAAATTATCGGCTCAGACACCTTGCGGAATTGGCAGATCTACAACCAGAACTATTTGTGTGGAACCGGTTTTAGCACCAAGTTTTAAATATACGAAGGCCTGTGCGTCAGAAGATGTTCAGATAACCAATACTACTAATACCAGTTTAAGCTGCGGTACCGAAAGTTACTACTGGGAAATTGTGAATTATTATGAAGGCTTCTGCGGAAAAGGCAAAGGGCAGTATTATTTTGTAAACGGTCAGTTTTCTAAAGATCCGGTTATTAATTTTAGTAACCCGGGAACATACGAACTAAGGCTGAGAACCTTAAATTCCTGCGGCGTATACCAATATGCTTCACAATATATTGAGGTTAAAAAGAAACCGGTAATCAAATTAGATCCTATTTCTGATTTTTGTAAGTCGGCAACTATCAAACCGGTTGGTACAGTGGTAGAAACCTGTTCGCCAAGTTCCGAGATTACCTATTTATGGAGTTTTCCGGGAGGAACACCTTCAACCTCTACTTCGCTTAATCCCGGTTCGATAAATTATACCAAAACCGGAAATTATACCGCTACATTCAGTGTGACGAACAGCTGCGGAACAACGAGCGTATCAAGAAATTTTTCTGTAGATATGGTGCTTTCTCCTGTTATAACACCTAAAACAGCAAAAATCTGCAGCGGAAATTCATTTCAGATTACACCAGTCAGTAATGGTACTGATAATGTACCAGCCGGGACAACTTATGTATGGTCGGCTCCGGTAGTGTCTCCTGCAGGAGCAGTAAGCGGTGCTTTTGCCGAAACAACACCACGAACAAGTATAGGCCAGACTTTAACCAATCTTACTAATAATCGCGCAACGGTAACGTATACGGTTTCTCCAATTTCTAAAGTCTGCCCGGGACCTGATTTTACCATTACGGTAACGGTTGACCCTTTGATAAATGCAGTTGAAACTATTAAAAAATCTACTTGTTTTGGAGCCAATGACGGGGCGATTACTATTACAGTGGCAGGAGGTATTCCTTTTACAACAGGAGCTCCGTATACTTTTTCATGGACAGGGCCGGATGGTTTTACAAGTACCAGCCAGAACATTTCCAGTTTGAAGCCGGGTTATTATTATTTAACCATTGGAGACGATGGAAATTGCCCTTTCTCTAAATCATATTATGTGGCAGAACCGGGTAAATTTCAAATTTCAGGCGATTATAAACAAGATATAAGCTGCTTTGGTTTAAATGACGGTATCATTAATCTTACGATTTCGGGCGGCACAACTCCTTATACTTTTGTGTGGACTAAGGACGGAAATCCGTATACTGCTAATTCAGCAAACCTGAATAATCTGACTCCCGGAAAGTATGATGTAACAATTACGGAAACGAACAATTGTGATATACTTCACGCCAGTTTTACCATTACAGAACCACCTTTACTGGAAGTAAGTTTTGTAAGCAAAGTAGATATTTTGTGTTACGGATATTCGACAGGTGAAATTGATGTGGCTGTAAAAGGAGGAAGGGTAACCGAATATTCGCCGGGTGTTTACAGTTACCGTTTTTTTTGGAGAGGACCAAACGGTTTTACGAGTACTTCTCAAAATTTACGAAATGTTCCTGCCGGAACTTATGATTTAACAGTAAGTGATAATTCGGGCTGTATAGATAACCTGCAGGTTATTTTGCTTCAGAATGATGAAATAAAACTTGAATATACTAAAACGGAAATTGCCTGTTACAACTATTCAGACGCTTCGATCACAATTACCAGTATAACGGGCGGAGTGCCATTTACCACCGGAGATCCGTATATTATTAAGTGGAGCAATTTGGGAAGCGGACGGGTACAGAATAATTTATCGGCCGGAAGTTATACCATTTCTGTTACCGATGCTTTGGGCTGTCCAAAAGATTTTACGATTGTAATTGATAATGCCCCGATTTTTAGGATTGATCCCGATATCAAAAAAATATCCTGTCATGGCGAAAAAGATGCCCATATCCGTTTGAATCTGGTAGGAGGAAAAGCCCCGGTTTCTTTAGTGTGGGATGATGACGCCACAGCCGGAATCGAAAGAAATAATATTGGTCCGGGTAAATATTCAGTGACTATTACCGATGCAAAAGGATGTATCATAAAGGAAACTTTTATTATAGAAGATCCTTTATTACTGGAATTAAATGCCGATGTGGTGAATCCGCTCGACTGTCTGAATGCCAACACAGGGTCTATTAATCTCGTAGTGACAGGAGGGACACCGCCTTTTTCCTACGAATGGTCAAACGGAGCCCGAACAGAAGATTTAGACAATCTGATTCCTGGAAATTATACTGTAAAAGTGACAGATGCCCACAATTGTGCAAAATCTGAAACATGGAAAATCACCCGTTTCGAACAGTTAACCCCAACCATAGAAGTTGTAACAGACTTTAATTGTGATACCAAATATGTAAAACAGACTTTTATCGGACACGTAAAAGGAGGAATCCCGCCTTATACACTGAACTGGTCAGACGGCGAAGTTTCGGGAGCGAATAACGAAATTATGAATACCGACAATAACGGTCTGGTGATTTTTAGTGTAACAGATAGTTTTGGCTGTTCTGCCAATGTTTCCCATAATGTCGATACGCCGGTTTTAGGAACGGCTGATTTTTCTGTAAGTTCTTACGGAAAAGATATGTATGACCTGTATTCTATTTACGACCCGATTACTTTTACCAATATGGCGACAGGAACGTATACGCTTATTTCATGGGATTTTGGCGATGGCAATTTTTCTGATGAAGAAAATCCAAAACACATTTATACAAAAGTGGGGACTTATAATGTCAAACAAACGGTTACTTATCCTTTTGGGTGTCAGTATACCTATACCATGACATTAAAGGTAGAAAAAGGATACAGCCTTATTATGCCGAATGCGTTTACGCCAAATAATGACGGTTATAACGATACTTTCGTCCCTGTTTTTCTGGGGTTATCAGATATAACACTGGATGTTTTTGATACCTGGGGCGGAATCATTTATTCCGAAACCGGAACCAATATCAGGGGATGGAACGGAAAAGTAAAAGACATCGATGCCGAAAACGGGAATTACTACTATAAAATAACCTTAAAAACCTTTTACAATCATACCATAGTTGAAAAAGGCGCCTTTACATTAATTAAATAAGCAACCCAAATAACCAATGAGATTCAGACTATTTATTATAATTATTACAAGCTGCTTATTTTCTAAAGTACAGGCACAGGATCCTGTTTTTACGCAGTATTTTTTAGTACCCGAAACCTTAAATCCCGGATTCACCGGATTTATGGAAACGACTTATGCCGGAATTATTCACCGTGAACAATGGCCGGATTTGGATTTAAGGGTCGATACCGACTATGCTTTTGTAAATACGTGGAGTGATAAACTCAACAGCGGATTTGGGATCAGTTTTTTAAACCAGAGAGAGAACCTCACCAATTATAATTTTTCCCAGCTTAATGCCAGCTATGCTTACAGAGTAAGGTTAAACGACGACTGGTATCTGAGACCAGCCATTGAGGCCGGGTTTGGTTTAAAATCATTTGCTTTTCAGAATCTGCTGCTCGAAGACCAGATCAATATTCGAACCGGTGTTATCAATACCAGTTCTATGGACCCTTTACTACTCAACAGAAGAAGTACTTTTTTTGACGTTTCGGCGGGAATGGTTTTTAATAACGATGATGCGTGGATCGGGCTTTCTATGAAACATCTTAACAAACCTAATATTGCATTTAGTTCAGAAGGAAACGTACCGTTAAACACCTTTTTTTCGCTCAGTGCGGGTTATGAGTTTCTCGTTATCGATTATATAGATGTTTTACTGCTTCCTTACGAAACCAAGTTTTTTGTAACGTCGAATTATATGCAGCAGGGACGTTATAACCGACTTGACCTGGGGGCTTCTATATTGTTTGAAAAGATTTTCTTTGGAGCAACTGCGGTGACCAATCCGGCAAAAAACGGAATCAATGGCGATCTGCTGACTTCTGTAAACCTTTTTACAGGTCTGCAGTACCAGCATTTAAGATTTGGGCTTTCGTATGATTTAAATACCACCAAAATTGGGAAAACAGGAGGCGTTTACGAACTTTCTATGACGTATCAGTTTGATTTAAGCCGAAAATGTTTTGGCTGTCCTAATTATTCCGGGAAGTAACATTTAAATTTTTAGGGCGTGTCCCGCCGAAAAAGGCGGGCCGGGCTTTCCGTTTCAATCTTTTATTTTTTAAAGAAAAAAATAAAAGGATTTCCTCTTCAATCCCTCACGCAGACGGCTGCTGATATAAACTTGTCGGGTTTACAATATGCTTACAATAATAGCAAAATCTCTTTTTCAATATTAATTCTTGCTTTTTCTTCATACAAACCTCTGAATTCATTCGTCTGAAAAATAAAATCATTTTCCAGAAAATGCTGTAAAGCTTTCGCACGTCCGGGTTTGTACAAAAAATCAGGGTAAATGCGGTATTCTTTTCGAATTTGTTCGGAATAGGTTTTATAATCTTCCCAGTCACGGGCGAGAATTTTTAAATCAAAATCGATTAACCAGTTAATATCTTCATTTGTATGATGCAGATGCTGCTGCGTGGCGCAAATCGCATCATAAAGCAATTGTTTATTTAAACTGACATTTTCATGTAAAATAGATAAAGCATATTCAGCACTTTTGAGTTCGTTGTCTTTTTTGGAAGCCGAATACACTAAATCATGATAAAAAATAGAAAATAATATTTCGTTTGGGTTTTGAAGTTTATCGCGATAGACTTCAAAACTGGCAATCATTTCTTTTAAATGCGTGAGATTATGGTAATGTCTTGATTTTTTGGAATATGCCTTTTCTAAATCCAGCCAGTTTTGCTGAATTTCATTTGCTGAAAAGCCAATATTAGAAAGTAAATCAGAATAAATTTCCTTTAAATTCATCTTGTTTTTTACTCAAATTTAAAATTCTTTTTTTTCTGCGCAAAATAATTGCGTAGTGGTTTTGAAATCTTTGCTCAGGAAATAAAGACAAACGTTCACAGAAATATAAAAGAATAAAACAGGTCAAGTCTGAGTTACTTCGAAAACACTTTCCAATGTACACACTTACGCCATTACCTTTTTATTCATTATACAGGAAGCAGTAGCTCAACGGATAGAGCACCAGAGTATTAGTTTTAAAATTATCTAAAACGGTCAATTAAAACTTACTTCTTTCAGGGGTCTGGGGGTTATGGGTTCGAATCCCATCTGCTTTACAAAAATGGTTATATAAAAAACTTTATAAAAGAAGTTTTATTGCTGCGCAAAATAACTGCGCACTAGTTTTAAAATCTTTGTTCAGAAATAAAAAACAAACGTTCATAGAAATAAAAAAAAATAAAACAGGTCAAGTGTGAGTTACTTCGAAAACACTTTCCAATGTACACACTTACACCATTACCTTTTTATTTTATTATAATAAGAAGCAGTAGCTCAGAGGATAGAGCAGGTAGTTTTGAAATTATCAATCAAGGTCAATCAAAATTTACTTCTTACGCTTTTAACGTCCAGGTCGTGGGTTCGAATCCCATCTGCTTCACAATTAAAGGTCAATTAAAACTTACTTCTTTAGGTTCGATTCCTAACTCCCTCAGTGGGGGTTGATGGTTATAAAGTTTTAAAATTACCATTAATAAAAAAAACGAGGGTCAAAATTAGCTTACTTCCCGGGGAAACCCACAAACTTCCAATTTGAATCAGCTAATTCATTACACTCAATTTCAGGTCAAGTGTTTCTTACTTCAAAACTCTTTTAGGCAGAACTCAGAAACGCAATTATCTAAATTTTAAAAATTAAAAAAATGAAAACAAAAGAATTATTAAAAATCAGTTTACGTCAAAATGCTATTTTCATTCCGTCAGAAATGATTACAAACGACGTTAAAAATTTATCAGGAACAACTTCTGTTTTGTTAGCCAATGTTTCAAAACTTGGATTTACCTTTTCTGAATCATTGCTTCATGCTTTAAACAATGTAAACCCAAAATATAAAATCGAGGTTTTAGAAGTTTTGAGAGAAGTTTTAGGAACTGATAAAAACTGGACGCCATTGGTAAAAGAATGGAATATTCCAACCAATGAATCGGTTGTAGATCATATCATCACGTTTTTCGGAAATGTTTTCCAGACTAAAAACGGAACAACTTTACAATGTGGACATGTTATCCCAGATAATACTTTTCCATTAGAAAGATACAACGGTTGTCCGTTCTGCGGAACTTCGTTTGAATTTGGTAAACTGGAAAATATCGGACAAGGAAGCAAATTGAAAATGTTGGAATTATGGTCAGAAAAAGATTTAAATGATTTCTATATATCGTTATTGCAATCAAAAACCGCTTTAGACGCTACTCAGGTAGATAGTTTAAAAATGGCGATGCAATATTTGCCTTTGCCAAAAACAGAAGTAGCAATGAAGGAAACTTTAATGCTAGTGATCGATCTTTTGATTGAAAATGGTAAGGAAAATGAGGCTTCTCAGTTTTTGAAAACGCCAACAGATATCTTACGATATTTATGGTATAAAAACACAGGAATGCTTCAGATTATCGAGCCAAAAACGATTATCAAAAGAACATCAAAAAATGCACAGCATTTCCATAATGTTTTAGATGCAAGCGTTCAGGCGAGAATTGCATCTCAAAAAGATTTGAAACTAAAATATTCCCGAAAAGAATGTTTAATGGTAGCAAACTGGCTGAACAATATGGATATGGAGGTTGAAGCCATGTGCGAAACGATGCATCCAAAAAGAGGAATGTGGGTTCGTTTTATCCGTGCGTTGCGTTTGGCAGAATACAGCAAAAGAAAAGGGTTTGAGAAATTGAACTTTTTAATGGATGTATTCTACAACCAAGTCTACGACGTTTGGCAAAGCAAAGTGAACTCGTCAAGATTGAAATTTGATGCTGATAAGACATTTGCCTTATTGAAACAGCGTCCAGGATTATTTGCCCGTTCGTTATTTTCGAATATGCTTTGGTTTGGAGCGGAGGAGACTGTTTCTCATTTTGAAGAAATCATCGATAAAGTTCCGGCGCGATTGGTGTTTACATTGAATATGTATGCTCAAAATTACTTTGATAAAAACATACAGAGAAGTGTAAAACCTTTAGGAGGAACAAACAAACGAATCAATTCAAATCCGTTGTTGGGATTATACGAAGATTTTCAGTTGGAAGAAATGAAAAATCAAATCGAAAAACTATGTCTTTTGGCTATGAAAAAACGATTTGCTTCAGTTCCAAATACCAACAAAACAATCTATATCGATCCGCAGTTGTTTAATATTCCGGTTTCTATAGGGGACCGAAGTGAAACAATTCAGGATTTGCCGGTTGCTTTAATGGGAACACGTTTCCCGGTTGAAGGAAACGAAGTACGATTGTTTATGCAGTGGGGTAAAGATTTGCCAGCGCAGCATTTAGATATGGATTTGAGCTGTCATATTGCCTACGAAAACCATACAGATATTTGTTCTTTCAGCCGATTGACCACAACAGGTTGTCAGCATAGCGGTGATATCCGAAGCATTCCGAATAAAATTGGAACCGCCGAATATATCAACATCAACATCGATGAATTGGCGAAAGCCGGTGCTCAATTTGTGACCTTTACGTGCAACGCATACAGCAACGGAAGTATTACGCCAAATTTGGTTGTAGGATGGATGAACAGCAAATATCCGATGAAAATTTCGGAAAGAACAGGTGTAGCATACGATCCGTCGTGTGTGGATCATCAGGTTCGCGTGACGCAGAATGTGGCCAAAGGCTTGGTTTTTGGAGTGTTGGATGTAGCCAAAAGAGAAATCGTTTGGTTAGAGATGACTTTCGGAGGTCAGGTTGTAGGAGGTTTGGATTTCAAAGGAGTTCAGGCACTATTGGCAAAACTAAACAGCAAATTGAATATTGGTAGTTTGTTACAATTAAAAGCGGAAGCTCAAGGTTTAACAATCACCGAAAATGAAATTGCTGATGAAGTTTATACAGCGCAATGGGCGATGAACCCGGCTGCTGTGACACAGTTGTTGGTAGATTAAGTTGCAAAGGTTCATAGTAACAAAGTTGCAAAGGTTTTGTAGAGGCGCACTGCTGTGCGTCTCCGCAAAGATTGGTAAATTTAAATCTCGTAAAGTCGCAAAGTTTTTTGCCACAGATTATTAGAATTAAAAGGATTTTAAAAAATCTGCTTAAATCTGCCCAATCTGCGTGCGAATAAACTTTGCGACTCTGCGAGCAATTTGACTTCACTAATCAGATAAAAAATATCTACGCAAAATAACTGCGTACCAGATTAAAACCTTTACATTATCAAATAAAGATAATTAAACATGAAAACTGCTTTCCCTTATCCGTATTATATTTATGGTTCTGACGATTCTACAGATCAGGATGTAATCATTATTATTTCAAAAGAAGAAATGCCTGAAAAACAGGAAGACAGAAAAAATAAAGTATTGGCGCTTTTGAAAGAGTATGATCTGAATTGGAATGCAACTTTTGCTGTGATTGAAAACGGACGAATTTCGGATACTATTTACACCAAATCCTGGATTGATTCGCTTAATAATGCACTACTGGAAACGTATTCATTGCATGAACAGAAACATGAATTATTAGTAAAAGAAAAACAGATCAGAAATAAAACACTGGCTATTTATAAAGCTGTTCGTACTGTTTTGACGATGCTGACGAGAACGGAATACAGAACTCAGATCCGCCCAATTCTTAAAGGTATTCATGATTTTAATTTAAAACTGGAAGCTCTCAGGAATATAGACTTTGTTTCTATTTCAGAGTTTAATCAAAAGAACACAAACGATACTGATATCTGGAAAATTATTGCTTTTTACGTAGGACAAAATATTGCATTAATTGAAAGTGATATAGAAATATATACCAAGAAAAAATTGGTAAGTCATTTCAATAATTTGGAACCCTTTATTTATCGAAAAGCGATTGTAGGAAATGATACAATACTATTACAGACTTACATTAATCATTGGTTATCATTAATTCAGAATTTCGGAGAGTTTAGATCAGAAAATGGTTTTTTAACCTGTAATGATGAATGTATTGATATGTTAAATGAAAAGTTTTAAAATGAAAACAGCTGTTTATCAAATATTCGGATCTGAAAACTCACTTGATGTTGATTTAGTCTTTTTTGTTGAAAGAATGCCCGAAGCGATATTGGAAAAACTGACTTTGTCAAAAGAGTTAAGTGAATCAGTCGTTTCCATTTTTCCTGAAAAAGAACTAAACGCTAATCTTGCGGTTTGCAAAAACGGACATATAACAGAAGTTTATAAAGGGACAACTGATGAGTTGAACAATTCGCTGTTTTATACTTACCATTTTCACGAGCAGAAATACGAGAATCAAATCACGAAAGTTTTAGTACGGGATGTTGATCTGAAACTTTTAAGGAGTACTCGTATGATTTTGTCTTTTTTAAGCAAAACGGAGCATAGGATTTTAATTAAAAATGCTCTGAAAGGTAACTTAGAAGAAAAGATTCAGGCATTAGAAAAAATAGATCTCAATCAAATTTCGTCTTTTGGAAAAAATACGAATCATTTGGATGTTATAAAGTCAATTGCTTTTCAGTTAGGGCAGTGTATCGCGCTTCAGCAAGGAAAAGAACTGTATACTAAAAATCAAATTGCAGAATATTTTCCTGATTTGAAAAAATACCTTTTTAGAGAAGAAAATGTAAGCTTGTCCGATTTACAAATAAGACAGTCGCAATTTGCTGAATTACTAAAAACAAGAATCATCGATATGAAAAATACGTCTGAATATAAATATGAAGACGAAAATGATTTTGACAACATGAAATAATTGTTCATTCATTGAAAAATAAAATGGGAATAAACAAAAAAGGGAAACGGAATATAGTCGTAGATGCTAAAACCTATGTATGGTGGGTTTTTAACGAGTATGACCAAACTACTTTTGATGGAAATCAAGTGAAAATAGTAACAGAAAATCAGAATGTTTGTTTTAAATATGGATTAGAACAACGTGATGATAATAGAATACTAGCGTTAAGTTTTTATCATGATAAAGGAATAATCTATATAACATGTCCAAAGTTTGAGAACGATTCAGGAATAATTACACCTTCCGGAATTAGCGAATTAATAAAATGGGTCAGTATAAAATCAAAAGAAGATGCCTTCTGAAAAATAACGCATGGATATCATAAAACTATTCTTAATGAATCGGAGGCAGAGCTCTTGTATTTGAAAATTCTGGATGAAATAAATACACATCAATGACGCAGATTATACAGATTCGTTAAAGTGAAGACACGGATTATAACGGATTTTTTTTAAAATTCGTTAAAATAGTATAATGAAAAATCCGTTTCAATCTGCGCTTTTACGAAGTAAATCCGTTTTTATCTGTGTCATAAATGCGCTTTATTGCATTAGAATCATAAAATCTGATATCGAAATAAAATCTACGCAAAATAACTGCGCAGTTGCATTTGAATCTTTGTTTTAAAGATTAGAACTCATGAATACAACACTTTTAAAAGAGATGATTTCAAAAAATTATGTCAAGGTAAATAAACACCCTGAGCATGATTTGTATATTTATAATTATTCCCAAAGTGCACAGTTTGAAAGAGTCTGGAATGAAATCACCATAAACTGCCGGGGACTTATTTTAGACCAGGATTTAAATGTGGCGGCAAGGCCCTTTCCTAAGTTTTTTAATTTAGGCGAAATGGAAAATGAAATCCTTCCCGACACGTCTTTTGAAGTTTACGATAAAATGGACGGTTCATTAGGGATTTTATACTGGGTCGGCGACGTTCCTTTTATAGCGAGCCGGGGTTCTTTTTCAAGTAGACAGTCGGATAAAGCCAATGAAATGCTGCACGGGAAATACAAAAAATTGTGGCCGCTTTTAGAGCAGACTAAAACCTATATGTTTGAAATTATTTATCCAGAAAACCGGATAGTTTTAGATTACGGAAAATCAGAAGAACTGGTTTTACTGGCGGTGATTGATACCCAGTCGGGAGAAGAATTTCCACTGGAAGATATTGGTTTTCCAATTGTAGAGAAATTCGACGGAATAAAGGATATTGAAACTTTAAAAGAAACAGCAGCAGAAAACAAAGAAGGTTTTATCATTAAATATGCCAACAATTTTCGGGTAAAAATTAAATTTGAAGAGTATCTTCGTTTACACCGAATTATTACGCAGGTTTCAAATGTGAATATCTGGGAATATTTAAAGGAGAAACAATCCTTTGAAGAAATTCTGGAACGTGTTCCCGATGAATTTTTTGACTGGGTAAAGAAAACCAAAAATGATCTGGAAAATAAGTATCTGATAATCGAAAACAAATGTAAAAACGACTTTAAAGTTCTGGAAACACGAAAGGAAACGGCTTTTTATTTCCATACCTGCGAATATCCGAATGTATTGTTTGGAATGCTCGATGAAAGAGATTACTCAGAAACGATCTGGAAAATAATCCGTCCCGTGTTTGAAAAACCGTTTACCAGAACAGAAGAATAAATTTTAATTTAAACTGCGCAAAATAATTGCGTAGTGACAAAACTATATTTGTCAGACAAAACTAAAAGCCATGATTATAAAACTAAAATCAGCCAATATAAACTTTTTAGATATACTCCATAAAAATCCAAATACGGATCAGGGACTTTATTTAAAAGAATTGAAAAACGGAGTTGTAATTGGAAATGTAATTTCTGAGAACGAATACCACTGTGTTTTTCTGGACGGAAAAAACAGTTATCTTCCGGAAGAAGGCAACCAGATCGATTTTCAGAGTTACTGCAGCCCGTTATTGGCGCTCAATATTACAACAGAACTTTTTAATCATTTATATAAAGAAAATAAAAGCCTGGCAGAAACTATGATCGCCTGGCTGGGAAAAAGTTATGCAGAAGTAGATACTGAAAAATGTACGATTGAGATTCCAACCTTTTTTATCGATACCAACTGGTACAAAAACGGACGTTATCTTTTGTCAAAATACATCGATGGCATTTCGCTTACACCAAAAGTAGGAAACAATTACGAGTTAAAAATCGAAGGTAATACAGTATGGGAAGCCATGCAGAAGTTTTCGCTGGTAGCGTTGTTTTCTCATTTTACCAACAAATATGCGGTATATACTTTTATCGATGATTTTTTCATCCAAAAGCATATCACCATGCTTACCAATATTGCCGGGATTCCGTATTTCGTGTTTTATCTTTTTATCAAAAGGATTATGCGTTCCCCGGTTCAGTTTGAGAAATTTAAACCGCAGCTGGAAGCCTATTTTAGTAACGAAGTGAAGTTTTTGTTTACCGATACACACCAGTCCAGAAAAGAATTTATCTGTAGTAATATCAATTTTGATGAACCGGTTTTGGATTTTGGCTGTGGCGAACTGCAATACTTTAAACTGCTTCATAAAAGAGGGTTCAGACAAGAATACCTGGCCTATGATGAAGTAGACTTTAAACATATTGCAGATAAAATTACAGATTCGGATAATGTCGATAACCTACAGTGGGTTGAGAGCTTAGAAGAAATTAAAGCGTATAAAAACCAGATTATTTTAAGTGAAGTGATCGAGCATAATTCTTTCGAAGAAGCCAAAGCGTTGCTGATCTGGATTCGGGACAATACAAAATTTGAAAGGCTTTTTGTAACAACGCCCGACAAAGATTTTAATGTTAATTATGAACTGGCAGAAGAATTCAGACATGACGACCATGATTTTGAATTGTCGAATGCAGAGTTTCAAGAGTTGATCAATGAAATATTTCCAAACCCTAAAACATTTTATGGAGTAGGAGATTGTGTAAAAGGCGTTTATCCAACAAGTGCCGTAATCATTCAAAAAAAGTAGAAAATGTTAGATTATAGAGTAAGAAACAGAATAGAGTGGTTTTGTAAAAATAAGGTAAACGACTTTTCACCAACCATTTCTCCGGCTCCAAAAAGCAGGGAAAGAAACGAAATAGAAAGTATCGAGCAGGCCATCCATTATTACACAGAAAAAGGCGTAACCGAATTTGTGGTGCAAAAAAAATACATGGGTTCCTACTGTACGATTTATCTAAAAAGAAATATCGAAGAAACCTATTTTGTTTCCAGAAACGGTCATAAAATAGACCATATCGATCTCGAAAAAGCAATAAACAGTTTAAGAGAATTACATGCCAAAATGCTAACTGCTTTTCCGGAATTTGATACTCTTTTGATTGCTTCAGAACTGCTGCCATGGAAAGTATTGGGAGCCGGTTTGATTGAAAAGGAATTTACCGGATATTATGATGCCCTGAAAACACATAATGCGTATTTGAAGACATCAGGATTATTGGAAAAACTCGAGAGTGTTAAAAATTCAGAGCCATTTACAGCTTATGTTTCCGATAAAGAAGAGCTTTCAAAAAAAGAGTTTAACAGCAAACATAAAATGCATATTGTCCGTCAGTATGAAGCTTTGGCAAATACCAGAATACCGGATCTGGAAAAACAGGCCGAATCGCTAAACGTTTTTAAAAAACAGGTGGATACTTTTGGAAATGAAGGAGAGATTTATTTTAAACCTTTTACCATTTTGAAAATTGTAAATGTTTCAGGAGAAGAAATACTTCCAAACAGCAACCTGACGTATGAACTGGTTAATGATGATCCGTTTTTGCATGTTGAGATCACAACTTCCAATAAAGAAGAAAAACTGGCTGAGATGTATTCATTTTTCGAAAAGCTGACCAATGAGAATGAAGAAGGCATCATGATCAAACCGGTGCAGAATTACATTAAAGGTCTGCCGCCTTGTTTTAAAGTCAGAAACAACAATTATCTGACGATGATTTACGGAGTGAATTTTTATCAGGACTTTGAGTATTATTTGGGAAAAAGAAATATTAAACAAAAACTGGATCAGTCTATAAACGGCTGGGAAATCAACCAAAAAATGCTTCAGGTTCCCTATAAAGACCTCGAAGAAGAAAATTACCTGATGCGTTTGCTTGTATTGAAACGTATCAATAACGAAGAGATAGAAAAAACATTAGATCCAAGATTATAAAAATGAAAAAGATACCAACATTAACGATACTTATAGGTTGTCCGGCATCAGGGAAAAGTACTTTTGCAGAGTGGAAAGTGCGAACCGAGCCTAAAACAATGCGAATAAGCCGTGATGAAATAAGGTTTTCGCAGTTTCAGGAAGCCTTGGATCCGGCAGCAGAAAATATGATCTCAAAAATCGTCAACGGACAGATTAAAACCCTGTTGTCAAATGGATGGAATGTCATTCTGGATACCTGCAACGTAAAACCCGAATACATCAAACAGCCTATAACTGATTTTACCGAAATGGCCAATATCGAATTCAAAATGTTTGATTTACCGCTGGAAGAACTCTTTATCAGAAACTCCAAAAGAGACCGAAAAGTCCCGAAAAAGGTCATTGAAAACATGTATTACCAACTGCAGAAAACCAAAGAGAAATTTGATTTCAGTCCGATAAAAAAAATAGAGAAAAACCTCGAATACTGTGAACAGAACCCGGATCTGCCAAAAGCAATCATCTGTGACCTTGACGGAACACTCGCTCTAATGAACGGAAGAAATCCTTTTGATGCCAGTAAATGTGACGAAGACGAAATCAATAATCCGGTAGCAAATGTACTGAGAAATTACAAAAAGCTGGGATATCATATATTATTGGTTTCCGGAAGAGAAGACCGATATAAAGAACCAACTTTGCGATTCCTGGCTAAACATGAAATTGAGTACGATGAATTACTAATGCGTAAAACCAAAGACAGTAGAAAAGATTCGATCATAAAAACCGAAATCTATAACGAAGCCATAAAAGAGAAGTACTTTATAGAATTTGTTCTGGACGACAGAAACCAGGTTGTCGATACGTGGAGAAATGATTTGAAACTGCCGTGTTTCCAGGTATATTACGGAGATTTTTAGTGTTGAATTTTACCGCAAAGACGCAAAGATTTTACGCAAAGTTCTGTCCGCATTGTATGTCAGAAATGACAAACTTTGCGGTTACTTTGAGGTCAAATAATTTTTTCACGCTCCCAATAGCTATCAGGATTGCAGATTTCAGCAGATTAAATTAGATTTTTTTTAGAATAATCTGCGAGCATCTGCTTAAATCTGTTTAAAATTTGCGTGAAAAAAAACTTAGCGATTCTGCGCCTTTGCGAGATTAATAAAATAATAACCAACACAAAGAATAAAAAAAACTTTGTGTCTTAGTGCCTTCGTGGCAAAAACAAAAAAATAAAAGATTCAGAGAGAAAACTTAGAACCTTAGCGTTTTTCGTTTCTAGCTGTCAGCAAAAGAAAAAAAACTTAGCGATTCTGCGTCTTTGCGAGATTAATAAAATAATAACCAACACAAAGAATAAAAAAACTTTGTGTCTTAATGCCTTCGTGGCACAAAACAAAAAAAAGATTCAGAGAGAAAACTTAGTCCCGAAGTTTCGGGATAGTATCTCAGAATCTTAGCAACTTTTAAAAAAAAATGAAAACATACATAGACATAGGAATTAATTTAACCAATAAACAATTCCAAAACGACATAGACGACGTGGTACAGGACGCACTGGATGCCGATGTATCGCAAATGATTCTCACGGGAACCAGCGTTCGCAACAGCGAAGCCTCTTTAGAAATGGCAAAACAATATCCCGGAGTGCTGTATGCAACGGCCGGAATCCATCCGCATGATGCAAAAAGCTTTGACGAAAAAAGTATTGGCCGACTGCGGAATCTGTTAAAACAAAAACAAGTAGTTTCTGTTGGCGAATGCGGACTCGATTTCGATCGTGATTTCTCGCCCCGAAACAAACAAGAAGAATGTTACAAAGCTCAGCTTGAACTGGCGATTGAAGTTCAGAAACCGTTGTTTTTGCATGAAAGAGCCGCTTTTACAACTTTTATGAATGTTACCGAAAACTATCTGCCCCAATTGCCAAAGGCTGTAGTGCATTGTTTTACCGGAAACCTGCGTGAAGCCAAAATCTATCTCGATAACGGATTTTACCTGGGATTTACAGGAGCTATTTCAGATGTAAAACGTTTCAGTCATTTAAAAGAAGTCATTCAGTATGTACCGCTTGACCGGATGATGATCGAAACCGATGCACCTTTTATGCTTCCGAAAAATACACCAAACAGTTTCCTGAAAAAATATCACGAACGTCGATGTGAACCTGCTTTTCTGCCCTTCGTAGCCGAAACGATTGCGCAGTTTAAAGGAATTTCAGGAATAAAAATTGCCGAAGAAACCACCAAAAATGCCAAGGAATTTTTTGGGATTTAAGAAATAGAATTTGAATACCATGACAAATCTTAAAAATAGAGGAAAAGAAGCCAGTGATGATGCTTTGTTCGGAAACCCAAAAATGCAGATAAAAATACAGGAAGCTGTTATGGATATGCATTATTTCCTGAGCCGTGGTTACGGAGAAAAAGCAACACTTACGCTGGTAGGAAACCGTTACAGGTTAAACGCCAGACAGCAGCAGGCCGTAAGAGGAATGAGTGCTTCCCAAAGTCAGATTGAAAACAGAAAAGCAAAAGAAGTAACAGCTCAGGATTTACAGGGAAAAGAAATTGCGATTGATGGTTTTAATGCATTGATTCTGTTAGAAAGCGTTTTGTCTAAAGCCTATGTTTTTAAAGGATTGGACGGCTTTATAAGAGATTTGTCAAGTGTATACGGAACTTATAAAAAAGTAAAACAAACAGCACAGGCCATAGAACTAATTGCCGATTTTTACAAAAAAGAAAAAATAAAAACGGTGTACTGGTTATTTGACAAACCCGTCTCTAATAGTGGAAAACTGAAACAAATGATCGAAGAAATCGCATTGGAGAATCAGTACAACTGGAAAGTCGAACTGGTTAATAATCCTGATAAAGTGATAGCCGAAAGTGAGTATATTGCCGTGACATCAGATGCATGGATTCTGGACAACAGTAAAGCCTGCTTCAATTTAATTGAATATGTACTGCCGCAGCTGGATATAAACGAAACGATAATAGAATCCGGAATAGCATAATAAACCATATTGTTTCGCAGAAACAATCTGCAAAGCTGTTCCGTCAGGAACATTTCGTTGGTAGCATTGAAAATATCATGTTCGTCAGTTGTTCCGTCAGGAACATTTTGTCGGTATAATTCAAAATATCATGTTCGCCAATTGTTCCGTTAGGAACATTTCGTCGGTAGCATTGAAAATATCATGTTCGTCAGTTGTTCCGTCAGGAACATTTCGTTGGTAGCATTGAAAATATCATGTTCGTCAGTTG